>JBOHCO010000624.1:0-4343 GCA_050698895.1 Streptosporangiaceae bacterium | reverse complement strand
TGATCATGCTTCGGGCGGGGCGTAGCGGATGGACTCGTCGGCCTGGCGGTAGATGCCGGGGCCGGCCGGGTTGCGCATCTCCTCGGCCAGGTGCCCGAGCAGGCCGGCGGTGCGGGCCAGCAGCGCGAAGCCGCGCAGCATGTCGGGGTCGAAGCCGAGGTCGGCCAGGGCGGCCCCGCACACGCCGGCGCCGTTGAGGGGCAGGGTGCGGCCGAGGATCAGCGGGTGGACCCGGCCGATGGCCGCGAACAGGGTCAGGTGCGGGCCGAGCTTTCCGGCCTCCTCGGCGATGCTGAACATGACGGGGGTGCGCGGGTCGCCGGCCTTGTGCACGGGGTGGCCGAGGCCGGGCACCAGGCGGCCGGCGGCGCGCTGGGCGCGGATGGCCCCGGCGGCCAGCTCGTCCCAGCCGGCTTCGTCAGCGGGCAGGTCGCCGTCGCGGGTGGCGAGCGCGGCGGCCAGGAACTTGCCGCTGTCCTCGGTCACGCCCAGGTACCGGGAGCCGCCGCCGAGCAGGCCGGCGGCCAGGGCGCCCTGGATCGACTCGGGCGCGCCGGTCAGCGTGAGCCGGGCGGCGATGGCGGACGGGGTGAAGCCGTGGTCGGCCAGCGCGACCAGCACGGCCTCGAACACCCGCAGTTCCCCGGGCTCGGGCCGGCGCAGCGCGACGAGCCAGAACGCGAGCTCGCCGAAGCTGACCTGGCCCATCATCTCGGTGGCCAGGTCGTGGCCGAGCAGCGAGATGGAGGTGGCGTCGGCGGTGCCGATGGAGGTGAGGTACTCGGTCACGTGGTCTCCAGGGATGAGGGGCCGGGCGCGCCGGCGTCGTACTCGCCGGGCGGGTGGCCGTCGGGGAGCCGGTGCTTGGCCACCCGGGCGGTCGGGGTCCGGGGCAGCGCGTCGACCTGCTGCCAGTAGCGGGGCACCTTGAACGCGGCCAGCCGGCCGGCCGCGAACGCGTGCAGCTCGGTGAAGTCGGGCTCGACGCCGGGCGCAGCCACGATGAACGCCTTGACCTCTTCCTCGGTCAGCTCGGACGGCACGCCGACCACGGCGCTCTCGAGCACGGCGGGGTGCTCCTCGAGCACCTCCTCGACCTCGAGCGGCGACAGGTTCTCGCCGCGGCGCCGGATGACCTCCTTGATCCGGGACACGAAGGTGTAGGTGCCGTCGGCGTTGACGGTGACCAGGTCGCCGGTGTGCAGCCACCCGTCCGCGGTCAGGACCCGCTCGGTCTCCTCGGGCATGCCCCAGTAGCCGGGGGTCACGACGGGGTTGCGCAGCAGCAGCTCGCCGCTGGCGCCGGGGCCGAGGGGGGCACCGGACGGCGAGACGGCGCGGGCCTCGTTGACGACGCCGAGCACGGGATGCTGACGGACCGAGCCGAGGGTGCCGTAGGGCCGGGTGCCATGGGCCCAGATGAGTCCGTAGGGCGACTCGGACATGGCGTAGCCGACGACGATGCGCAGGCCGAACCGCCGCTCCATCTCGAGCTGCCGCTCGCGCTCGGGGGCGGGCCCGGTGTAGCACAGCCGCAGCGGGGTCTGCGCGTCGTCGGGCCGCTCGGGCTGGCGCATCAGGATCTCCAGCATGGCCCCGATGGCGTTGAACTCAGTCGCTCCGTGCTGGCGCGCGGAGTCCAGGAACCCGCTGGCCGAGAACCGCTCCAGCAGCACCAGCCCGGCGCCGCAGGCCAGCGAGCCCATCACGGTGTAGGCGGGCGCGTTGACGTGGAACAGCGGCAGTGAGGTCATCAGGCGGTCGGCGCGGGTCAGCTCCATCCAGAACGGGAAGCCCTCGCCGGCCATGGCGTAGGCCCGGTGGGTCTGGATGACCAGCTTGGACCGGCCGGTGGTGCCGGAGGTCGGGATGAGGACGGCCGGGTCGGAGGGGACGACCCCGGCGTCGGGCAGCCGGGCCGCGCGGGCGGCGGCGGCCATGGCGGCCGGGTCGGCCCACCCGGCGGGCACGAGGCTGGTCACGTCGACGATCAGCGACCGGTGCTCGCCGGCCACCAGCGGGGCCAGGCCCTCGTCGGTGATCAGCGCGCGCGGCTGGGTCTGGCCGATGAGTCCGGCCAGCTCGGCCGCGGTGCTGCGCGGGTTCACGGCCACGGTGACGGCACCGAGGCAGCTGAGCGCCAGCCAGCAGACCAGGTAGGGCGGGAGGTTCCGCGCGGTCATCATGACCAGGTCGCCGCGGCGCACGCCGGCCGCGCTGAGCGCCTCGGCGGTCAGCCCGACGGCGGCCACGGTGCCGCCGAAGGTCAGCGATCCGGAGTCGCTGCGCAGCCAGACGCCATCGCTGTCCCGGTCGGCGGCGGCGGCCAGCAGCCGCGGGATGGTGCCGCGGTATTCGGGCAGACCGTCCGCCCCGGCCTCCACGTTCACGAAGTGTCCTCCCGCGGATAACCGCCCGCGCCATCGTCGGCCCGGGTCAGCGTGGTCATGATCTCGTAGTCCTTGCCGGGCCCGCGCACCCGCCACCGCTCCTCGAAGGACCCGGACCGGTGCAGCAGCCGCGCGGACAGCTCATAGACGTCGCGGCCGCAGTCGTGCCGGGCCAGCCAGCTCCCCGGCCGCGGGTCGAGGTGGTAGAAGGGCCGGCCGTCGGCGAACAGCACGTCGGCGGTGCCGTCGGGGCGGCCCCGGTAGATCAGGCTCCGGCTGGCCGGGCCGCGGTGGCCGTTGAAGCGCAGCTCGCCCCGTTCGGTGTAGGCCAGCTCCGCACCGGCCGGCGTCCAGTGCCCCGTGCCGGCGAATGACCCGCTCACGCCCAGGGCGCGGTCATCGATGTGACGGTCGATGTGCCAGGCGCCGAGCAGGAACGACAGGGCGTCCGGCACGGAGCCCGGCGACCGCGGCCCTGTTAGGGATGGTGGGTCTTGGTCCGTTACCAGTGGTACAGGTGCCCGGAATGTCGGCGGTAGGCCCTCGTGGTAGCGTCCGAGCACGTCCGGGTCCACGTGATCCCCCCTTCCCCTAGGAGGCTCGGCTCCGAATGTCGCAAACAGATACGCTACGACGTCCGCGTCCCCTGGTCCTGGCCGACCTGCTCCCGGGAACGCTGGTCCGGGACGTGGCGCTGGTCGTCGGGGCCGCTGGCTTCGTGGGTCTGCTAGCCCAGATCTCGATCCACCTGTCGTTCACGCCGGTGCCGATCACCGGGCAGACGCTCGGCGTGCTGCTGGCGGGCACGGCGCTGGGCTGGCGGCGGGCGGCGGCGGCCATGGCGCTGTACGCGGTGGCCGGGGTGGCGGGAGTGCCGTGGTTCGCCGGGCACAGCAGCGGCTACGCGAGCGCGTCATTCGGGTACGTCCTGGGCTTCTTCCTGGCTGCGACGCTGTGCGGTTACCTGGCCGAGCGGGGCGCGGACCGCTCGGTGCTCAAGTCGGTGCCCGCGATGCTCGCGGGCGAGGTGGTCATCTACGCCGTCGGCATGACCTGGCTGGCGCTGGACCTGCACCTGGGCGCGTCGGGCGCGATCGCCGCCGGGCTCACGCCGTTCCTGGCCGGGGACGCCATCAAGGCCGCGATCGCCGCGGGGCTGCTGCCCGCGGCGTGGAAGATCGCGGGACGGCGCACCGAGAGCTGAGACCGCAGAAAGGCCGACAGCTAAGCCCGAGAGCTAGGCAGGCGGCGGCAGGCCGCGGGCCAGGACGTCCATCAGGTCCTCGAAGATGTCGTCGGGAACCCGTCCGCCCGCGGTCCACTCGGCCCAGCGCATGCCGATGAAGTGGCCCAGGCCGGTGTAGATGTAGGCGATGACCTCCGGGTCATAGCGCGCGTCGACCTCGCCGGCCAGCTGGGCCACCCGCACGCCGCGCGCGTAGCCGCGGGCCAGCCGCTCGTAGTAGGCCCGGTACTCGCCCGGGGCCACGAACTCGGCCTCGCGCAGGATCCGGAAGCTCCACGGCCGCTCGGACATCAGGTCGAAGTAGGCCCGGAACGCGGCCCGCTCCCTGGCCCGCTGGTTGTCCTCGGCCTTGTGCAGCGCCGCGGCCATGGCCGCGCGCAGGTCGACGTTGATCCGGCGGATGACGGCGACGAAGACGTCGCCCTTGGAGTCGAAGTGGGCGTAGAAGCTCCCGGTGGCCATGCCCGCCTGCTCGCAGATGTCCGCGACGGTGGTGTCACGGTAGCTCCGCTCGCCGAACAGCCGCTCGGCCGCGCCGAGCAGGCGCTCGGCGGGCGGCCGGTCCTCCGCCGCCGGCCGGCGGCTCGCTGCCACGCTCAACCCGTCACCCCGCTATCCCCCCGCTATCCCCCGCTATCCCCAGGTATCCGCCCCATCCGCCCTCAGGCTCGCGCAGACAAGTCTGGCATCAGCCCGCCGGACCGCGG
>JBOHCO010000623.1:0-5346 GCA_050698895.1 Streptosporangiaceae bacterium | reverse complement strand
GCAGCGTCAGCGGCGCGATCATGACGCCGCTCGCGACCAGGCGGGTCACGATCGGCGGGGTGAACGGCCGGCTGGCGCTGGGCATCTCGGCGCTGCCCGGCCGGGTGGCGAACACGGTCTGGTAGGCCTCGGTCGGCCAGGCCCGGTCCACGTAGGAGTACCGGATCGGCGCGCCGTGGCGGAGCAGGTAGGGCACCACGGCGGTGGACAGCCGGGCCCGCCACAGCCGCTCGGTGAACCGGGCGGCCAGGTGCAGCCGGGCCCGGCCAGGGAGCTCGATGACCTGGCCGGGGACGCCGCGGCCGTAAGGGACCGTGGTCTGGTCGCGGGCCGCGCGCAGCTCGATCAGCCAGTCGCCGTCGGGCATGGCCGTGGAGAAGTGCACCGTCAGGCCCTCGCCGGCCGCCACCGCGGCGGGCAGCGTGCCCGAGGTGTTGACCACGATCAGGTCGCCCGGCAGCAGCAGCCCGGGCAGGTCGGCGAACGCGTGATGGCTGATCTCCCCGGTGGCCCGCCTGCTGACCATCAGTGAGACGTTGTCCCTGGTCGTGCCCCGCGCCTCGGGCGGCTCGTGGGCCTCGAGCGCGTGGGGGAGGGTGAAGGCCACGGTCATGGGCGGGCTCCCGCGGGCATCAGGTCGGCGGCCCGGTACCGGCCGCTGGGCATCCGCTCGGCCAGCAGCCGCAGGAAGCCCGGCGTGACCGCCTCGGGGAGCTGGCGGTCGGAGATGTCCTCGCCGGGGTAGGCCTGCTGGTGCATCCGGGTGCGCAGGTCCCCGGGGTCGACCCACCACACGCGCACCGCGGCCTCCTCGGCGGCCAGTACGTTGCAGGCCTGCTCCAGCGCCGCCTTGGCCGCGCCGTAACCGCCCCAGCCCGCGTACGCCTCGACCGCGGCGTCCGAGGTGATGGACAGCACCGCGCCGCTGACGCGGCGCAGGTCGGGCAGGAGCAGCTGGGTCAGGGCGACCGGCGCGATGACGTTGACCTCGAGGCTCTCGCGCAGCGCGGCGACCGGGTAGTCGGCCAGCGCGGGGAGCGGGCTGGCGCCCAGCGTGCCGGCGTTGTTGACCAGCAGGCTCGGGCCGCCGAGGTCGGCCGCGGCGGCCCGCAGGGCGGCGCGGTGCGCGGGATCGGCGATGTCGCCGGGCAGGGCGATGACGGCGGGCGCCGCCGCGCCGTCATCTGAGGCGGGGTGGCCCGCGGCCAGCCCGGCCGCGGCAGCGCGCAGCGGCGCCTCCTCCCGCGCATCGATGACCAGCGAGTAGCCGTTCCCGGCCAGGGCGCGAGCGAGCGCGAAGCCCAGGCCGCGCGACGCGCCGGTGATAACTGCGACAGGTGAGTTGCTCATGCCTGGCAAGCTAGGCCGCCCCGCGGTCCTGGCACATCGGTCCCGCGCCGGGTGGGCGGCCGGCCCATGGTCGTAGGGCGGCGGGCCTAGGTCCATGCCTAGGCCCCCGGCCCCCGGCAGTAGGCATCGGGTCCTAGGTCCATGGTCCTAGGACCCGGGCCCGATGCCCGCCGCGCCCGCCGCCGGTACCGTCGGAGCATGGGCACGCAGCAGCGGCAGCCTGGCTCTCAGCTGGACGCTGAGGGCCGGGACGAGGTACTCGAGCGAGTGAGCCACGTCGTGCAGGCCGTGGCCCGTCAGCTCAGCGTCAGGGACGTGCTCCAGATGATCGTCCGATCCGCGCGGACCCTGGCCGACGCCCGGTACGCCGCGCTCGGCGTGCCCGACGAGCACGACTCCTTCGCCGAGTTCGTGGTGGACGGGATCTCGCCGCGGCGGCAGGCTGCGATCGGCCCGCTGCCTCGCCACCACGGGATGCTCGGCGTCATGCTGCGCGAGGGCCAGCCGCTGCGGCTGGCCGACATCCGCGCCGACCCCCGGTTCGAGGGCTGGCCCGCCGCCCACCCCGACCTGTCCGACGTGCTCGCGGTGCCCATCAAGGACGGCAGCCAGGGGCCCGGCGGGCCGGTGCTGGGCTTCATCTTCGCCGCCTGCAAGCGGGGGCCAGGCGGCTTCACCGAGCGGGACGAGCGGCTGGTCGGCCTGTTCGCCGCGCACGCCGCCATCGCGCTGTCCAACGCCCGCCTCTACGAGCGCGGCCGCGAGCTGTCCGTGCTCCAGGAGCGGGCCCGGCTGGCCAGGGACCTGCACGACGCCGTGTCCCAGAAGCTGTTCAGCGTGCGGGCCAAGGCCACCGCCGCGGCGGTGCTGGTGGAGCGCGACCCGGACCGGGCCGTGGCCGAGATCCGCAGCGTGGCCGAGCTGGCCGGCCAGGCCCACGCCGAGCTGCGGGCCGTCATCGACGGCCTGGCCCCGCCCGACCTGGCCGCCGGCGGCCTGGCCGGGTCGCTGCGCGGCTACGCCCGGCTGGCCGGCACCAGCTACGGCGTGGCCGTCCGGGTGGTCGCCTGCGACCTGCCCAAGCTCGGCGCCGAGCGGGAGGCGGCGGTGTACCGGGTCGCGCAGGAGGCGCTGCACAACGCGCTGCGCCACTCCGGCGCCGCCGAGGTCAGGATCGGCCTGACCGCGCGCCAGGGCCGGGTGATCCTGGAGGTGGCCGACGACGGCCGGGGCTTCGCGGCCAAGGCCCCGCCCGACGGACTGGGCCTGGCGTCCATGCGCGAGCGGGCCGCCGCCATCGGCGGCAGCCTGGCCATCCGGTCCGCCCCCGGCCAGGGCACCACGGTCAGGCTGACCGTGCCGTTCTCCGCCCCCGGCCCGTGCTCGTGACTCTGCCGTCCAGGGGGGGCGACCCCCCTGTCCCCCCCGCGCCGCCTCCCGGCGGCAAAAGCGGCCCAATTACGGTCCTCATCGCCGACGACCATCCGGTCGTCCGCCAGGGCCTTCAGGTGCTGCTGAGCGTGCATGACGACATCGCGGTCGCCGGCGAGGCGGCCGACGGGCCGCAGGCCGTCCGGCTGGCCGCCGAGCTGCGGCCCGACGTGCTGCTGCTCGACCTCAAGCTGCCCGGGCTGGACGGCGTGGGGGTGCTGCGCGAGCTGCGCGACCGCGGCCTGGGCGGCCGGGTCCGCTCCCTGGTGCTGACCAGCGCCGCCGACCACGCCCTGGTGGCGCTGGCCATGCAGGCCGGCGCGGCCGGCTTCCTGTACAAGGACGTCGACCCCGAGGCGCTGGTCCGGGCGGTGCGCTCGGTCCACGACGGCCACACCCTGCTGGCCCCGGAGGCCGCCGGGCTGCTGGTTCCCGGCGCCCGCGCCGCGGCGGTGACCGGCATCGACGCGCTCACCGGCCGGGAGCGCGAGGTGCTCGCGCTGCTGGCCGACGGCCGGTCCAACCGCGAGATCGCCCGCCTGCTGCGAGTGTCGGAGAAGACGGTAAAGACGCACGTCAGCTCGGTGCTGGCCAAGCTCGGCGTGGCCGACCGCACCCAGGCCGCCCTGGTCGCCGTCCGCCACTCGGCCCGGTAACCAGCCCGGCCTGCATATGCCGTAGGTTCGACCCTGTGTCTGACGAGGTGCTGCGGCTGCGGGGGGTAGCCGTGAGTTATGAGAAGTCGATGCTGCTGCGCGATGTCGACTGGACCGTCCACAGCGACGAGAGCTGGGTCGTCATCGGCCCGAACGGGGCCGGCAAGACCACCCTGCTCCAGGTGGCCGGCGGGACCCTGGCCCCGACGGCGGGCACCGTCGAGATCCTGGGCGAGGCGATCGAGGACGCTGACCTGGCCGACCTGCAGACCAGGATCGGCTTCGCCAGCGTGGCGGTGGCCGACCGGGTGCCGTCCTCGGAGAAGGTCATCGACCTGGTCCTGACGGCCTCCTACGGGATCATCGGCCGCGGCGCGGAGAGCTACGACTCGTTCGATCTGACCCGGGCGGTGGAACTGCTCGACGCGCTCGGCTGCGCGCACCTGATCCGGCGGCGGTTCGCCTCGCTGTCGGAGGGCGAGCGCAAGCGGGTCCAGATCGCCCGGGCGCTGATGGCCGACCCGGAGTTGCTGCTGCTGGACGAGCCCGCCGCCGGGCTGGACCTGGGCGGCCGGGAGGACCTGCTGCGCCGGATCAGCGCGCTGGCCGCCGACTCGCGGGCGCCGATGATGGTCATGGTCACCCACCACGTCGAGGAAGTGCCGGCCGGGTTCACCCACGCCATGCTGCTGCGCCGCGGCGCGGTGCTGGCCGCCGGGGCGGTCCACGAGGTCTTCACCGAGCGCAACCTGTCCCGCTGCTTCGGCCTGCCGCTGCGGATCTCCCGGCACGGCGGCCGCTGGTCGGCCACCGCGGTCGAGCTGCCCTGACGGTGGGCGTAGCTGAGGCATTGGCGATCTTTGCCGCCGGCGCGGCGGCGGGCACCGTCAACGCGGTCGTCGGCTCGGGATCGCTCATCACCTTCCCGACGCTGCTCGCGTTCGGCTTCCCGCCGGTGGTGGCCAACGTGTCCAACAACGTCGGGCTGGTGCCGGGCAACTTCAGCGGGGCCTTTGGCTACCGGCGCGAGCTGGCCGGGCAGCGGCCCCGGCTGCTGTGGCTGGGCATCTTCTCGGTGCTGGGCGCGGTGGCCGGCGCGGCGGCGCTGCTGGCCGTCCCGGCCGGGGCGTTCAAGCTGGTCGTGCCGGCGCTGATCCTGGCCTCCTGCGTGCTGGTGCTGCTCCAGCCCAGGCTCAGCGCCCGGGTCGCCGCCCGACGCAAGCGGGCCAGGGAACAAGCCGGGGAACAAGCCGGGGATCAGGGCGGTGCCGCCAGCCACCGGGGCGCGGACCAGGCGAGCAGGGGCGGCCCAGTGCTGGCCGGCGGCGTGTTCGGCGCGGCCATCTACGGCGGCTACTTCGGCGCGGCCCAGGGCGTGCTGGTCATCGGCCTGCTGGGCACCTTCCTCGACGAGACCATGCAGCGCATCAACGGCGCCAAGAACGTGCTGGTCGGGATGGTCAACGGCACCGCGGCCATCGTGTACATCATCTTCGCCCACGTGAACTGGCGGGTCGTGCTGCTGATCGCGGTGGGCTCGACCATCGGCGGCCTGACCGGCGCGCGGATCGGCCGCAAGCTGCCGCCGCTGGCGCTGCGGATCTTCATCGTGGTGATCGGCCTGATCTCCGTCATCCGCCTGATCTTCTTCTAACGTCTCAAGGTCCGCGCCGCGGGGCACAACTCTCCCATGAGGGGCGATCGAGTCGAGATCGTGATCGACGCCGGCGACGCGACCAAGACCTACGAGGTGGCGGCCACCAAGGCCGGCCGGCGGGTCGAGGTGGTGACCCGGCGCGGCCAGGTCGAAGTCAGCGAGCTGACCAGGGGCGGCACGCCGGTGCGGACGGCCCGCTTCATGGTCAGCCGGGTCATCGCCGTGGTCGAGCACCCCGCCCCCGGACCGCGC
>JBOHCO010000622.1:0-7052 GCA_050698895.1 Streptosporangiaceae bacterium | reverse complement strand
GTGGAGAACCTCGAGATGGGCGCCTTCCGCTTCAAGCGGCCCGACGAGGCGGTCCTCGAGCGGGTCTTCGACCTGTTCCCACGCCTGCTGGAGCGGAGCAAGCAGCATGCGGGCACGCTCTCGGGCGGCGAGCAGCAGATGCTCGCCATCGGACGGGCGCTGATGGGCAAGCCGCGGCTGCTCCTGCTCGACGAGCCGTCCATGGGGCTCGCGCCGCTGATCGTCAAGCAGATCTTCGACATCGTCAAGGAGATCAACAGCGACGGCGTGACCGTTCTGCTGGTCGAGCAGAACGCCGCCCAGGCCCTGGCCCTCGCGGACCGGGGCTATGTGCTGGAGACCGGCGAGATCGTCCTCACCGGGGACGGTGCCGAGCTGCTCGCCGACGACCGGGTCCGGGCGGCGTACCTGGGCGAGGAGATCGCGACCTGACTCACTACACGCGGCGGTAGGCGGGCGCCACCTCGTTGATCGCGTCGCCCATCCGGTGGATCCGCAGTGCGTTGGTCGACCCCGGGATCCCGGGCGGGCTGCCCGCGATGATCACCACCAGGTCACCCTCGGTCACCCGGCCGATCTTCAGCAGCGCCTCGTCGACCTGCCGGACCATCTCGTCGGTGTGCTCGACCGGCTCGGTGAGGAAGGTCTCCATGCCCCAGGTCAGGGACAGCTGGGAGCGCACCACGGTCATCGGCGTGAACGCCAGGCTCGGGATCGGTCCTCGGTAGCGGGCCAGCCGACGCGCCGAGTCGCCGCTCTGCGTGAAGGCCACGGTGTACTTCGCCCCGACCCGCTGGGCCACCTCGGCCGCCGCCTTGGCGATCACCCCGCCCCGGGTGAGCGGCTTCCAGTCGATCGCGGCCATCCGGGCGAGACCGTGGTCCTCGGTGGACTGGATGATCCGGGCCATCGTCCGCACCGTCTCGACCGGGTACCGGCCCACGCTGGTCTCCCCCGACAGCATCACCGCGTCGGCCCCGTCCAGCACCGCGTTGGCGACGTCGGACGCCTCCGCCCGCGTCGGTCGCGGAGAGCTCTCCATCGACTCGAGCATCTGGGTCGCGACGATGACCGGCTTGGCATTGCGGCGGGCGACGTCGATCACCAGCTTCTGCAGGAAGGGCACGTCCTCGAGCGGGCACTCGACCCCGAGGTCGCCCCGGGCCACCATGAAGGCGTCGAACGCCTCGACGATCTCGTCGATGTTGTCGATCGCCTGTGGCTTCTCGATCTTGGCGATGACCGGGAGGAACACCCCCTCCTCCCGCATCACGTCGCGCACACCCTCGACGTCCTCCGCGGACCGGACGAACGAGAGCGCGATGAAGTCGACGGTCAGGTGCAGCGCCCAGCGCAGGTCCTCCTTGTCCTTCTCCGAAAGCGCCGGCACCGAGAGCGAGACACCCGGGAGGTTCAGCCCCTTGTGGTCGCTGACGGTGCCCGGGACGACCACCGTGGTGTGCACCTCGGTCCCCTCCACAGACGTGACCTCGAGGACCACCTTCCCGTCGTTGACCAGGATCGAGTCGCCTGCCGCGACGTCACCAGGGAGCCCGTCGTACGTCGTCGAGCACAGGCTTCGGTCGCCCGGAACGTCGCGGGTGGTGATCGTGAAGGCGTCACGTTGCGCCAGCTCCACGGGCCCCTCGGCGAAGACCCCGAGCCGGATCTTCGGACCCTGCAGGTCGGCGAAGATGCCGATCGCACGGCCGCTCGCGTCGCAGGCCTCCCGCACCATCGCATAGGTCCGCTCGTGCTCGGCGTACGTGCCGTGGCTGAGGTTCAGCCGGGCCACGTCCATGCCCGCGTCGACGAGCTCACGGATCCGCTCGGGGGTGGCGGTGGCCGGGCCCAGGGTGCAGACGATCTTGGCTCTACGCACGCATCGACCCTACCCGGCCGCCACCCGTCGGACGGTCAGACGGCGAGAGGACGCGCGGTCGGCGGGATCGGTGCGGGCAGCGTGGTCGTCCCGGTCAGCTGCCGGTCGGCCGCGGCCGCGGCCGACCGTCCCTCGGCGATCGCCCAGACGATCAGCGACTGCCCGCGGCCCGCGTCACCGGCCACGAAGACACCGGGCACGCTCGTGCGGTAGTCGGCGTCGCGAGCGATGTTCCCCCTGTCGTCCAGTCGCACCCCGAGCTGGTCGACCAGGCCGTCCGGCTCCGGGCCGGTGAACCCCATCGCGAGCAGGACCAGATCGGCGGGGAGCTCGCGTTCGGTGCCCGAGACTGGCTGGAAGCCGGCGTCGACGTCCACCAGCCGGAGGGCGCGCACCGCGCCCCGCTCGTCGCCGAGGAACTCCTGGGTGGAGACCGCGAACACCCGCTCCCCGCCCTCCTCGTGGGCCGAGGAGACCCGGAACGTCATCGGGTAGGTGGGCCAGGGCTGGCCTCCCGGCCGCTCGGTCGACGGCCTCGAGAGGATCTCGAGCTGGGTGACGCTGGCCGCGCCCTGACGGTGCACCGATCCGAGGCAGTCCGCGCCGGTGTCTCCCCCGCCGATGATCACCACGTGCTTGCCGTCGGCGCGGAGCTGGTCGGGCACCGGGTCCCCGCGCGAGGCACGGTTGGACTGGGGCAGGAACTCCATCGCCTGGTGGATCCCGCCCAGCTCGCGCCCCGGGATCGGCAGGTCGCGCGGGACCGTCGAACCGATCGCGAGCACGACCGCGTCGAACCGCTCCCGCAGCTGCGCCGCGGTCACCTCCGTTCCCACGTCGATGGGGAACCGGAACACCGTGCCCTCCCGCCGCATCTGCTCGATCCGGCGGTCCAGGAACCGCTTCTCCATCTTGAACTCGGGGATGCCGTAGCGGAGCAGTCCCCCCACCCGGTCGGCCCGTTCGTAGACGGCGACGGTGTGCCCGGCGCGGGTCAGCTGCTGCGCCGCCGCGAGGCCGGCCGGACCCGAGCCGACGACGGCCACGGTCCTGCCCGTCAGCCACTCGGGGGGCTGCGGGCGGACCAGCCCGAGCTCCCACGCCCGGTCGGCGACCGCCACCTCGACGTTCTTGATGGTGACCGGCTCCTGGTTGATACCGAGCACGCACGCCGTCTCACAGGGCGCCGGGCAGAGCCTTCCGGTGAACTCGGGGAAGTTGTTGGTCGCGTGCAGCCGCTCCGCCGCGCCGCGCCAGTCCCCCGCGGCGACCAGGTCGTTCCACTCCGGGATCAGGTTGCCCAGCGGGCAGCCCTGGTGGCAGAACGGGATCCCGCAGTCCATGCACCGGCCCGCTTGTCTTTCCGAAGCGTCCAGGCCGAACTCGGTGTACACCTCCCGCCAGTCCTGGATCCGCACGTCCACCGGCCGCCGGGCCGGCGTCTGCCGCGGCGTGGTCATGAATCCCCTGGGGTCAGCCATGCCGCCGCCCGCCTCCCATCAGCCTTGCGCCGCGGTCATGACGGCCTCGTTGACATCCAGCCCGTCCCGCTCGGCCCGCTGCTGCGCGGCCAGCACCCGCTGGTAGTCCCGCGGCATCACCCGGGCGAACCGGCCCAGCGCCGCGGGCCAGTCGGCCAGCAGCGCGGCGGCCACGGCCGATCCGGTCTCGGCATAATGCCGACGGACAAGATCTTCTATAACAAGGCCGTCCGCGTCGGTGACGGATTCCAGCTCGGCCATGTCGGTGTTCACCAGCCCGCGGTCGGCGTCGAGCAGGTAGGCGACGCCGCCCGACATCCCGGCCGCGAAGTTCCGTCCCGTCGGCCCCAGCACCACCACCCGGCCGCCGGTCATGTACTCGCAGCCGTGGTCCCCGGTGCCCTCGGCCACCGCGGTGGCCCCGGAGTTGCGGACGCAGAACCGCTCGCCGACCACCCCGCGCAGGAAGATCTCCCCGCTGGTCGCGCCGTAGCCGATGACGTTGCCCGCGATGACGGCCTGCTCGGCAGGTATCACAGAGGTGGCATGCGGGGCGGCGATGATCCGGCCGCCGGACAGCCCCTTGCCCAGGTAGTCGTTGGCGTCGCCGCGCAGCCGCAGAGTAATCCCGCGGGGCAGGAACGCGCCCAGCGACTGCCCGGCCGAGCCGGTGAGCGTGATGTCGATGGTGTCGTCGGGCAGCCCCGCGCCGCCCCACCGCCGGGTGACCTCGCTGCCCAGCATGGTGCCCACGGTGCGGTTCACGTTGCGGACCGGCAGCTCGAGCCGGACCGGGGTGCCCTGTTCCAGCGCGCCCTCCGCGAGCAGGATCAGCGTGTTGTCCAGCGCCTTGTCGAGCCCGTGCTCCTGTTCCCTGACGCAGTGGCGAGATTGCCCGCCGACGTCGGGCACGTGCAGCACCGGCCGCAGGTCCAGCCCGGCGGCCTTCCAGTGCTCCACCGCGCCCGCGGTGTCCAGCAGCTCGGCGTGGCCCACGGCCTCCGCCACCGACCGGAAGCCGAGCGCGGCCAGGTACTCGCGGACCTGCTCGGCCAGGAACTCGAAGAACCGGACCACGAACTCGGGCCGGCCGGAGAACCGCCGCCGCAGCTCCGGGTTCTGGGTGGCCACGCCGACCGGGCAGGTGTCCAGGTGGCAGACCCGCATCAGCACGCAGCCCGCCACCACCAGCGGCGCCGTGGCGAAGCCGAACTCCTCGGCCCCGAGCAGCGTGGCGATGATCACGTCCCGGCCGGTCTTGAGCTGGCCGTCGACCTGCACCACGATGCGGTCGCGCAGGTCGTTGAGCAGCAGCGTCTGCTGGGTCTCGGCCAGGCCCAGCTCCCACGGCGCGCCGGCGTGCTTGATGCTGGTCAGCGGGGCGGCGCCGGTGCCGCCGTCGTGCCCCGAGATCAGCACCACGTCGGCGTGCGCCTTGGCCACCCCGGCGGCCACGGTGCCCACGCCGGGCTCGGCGACCAGCTTGACGTGCACCCGGGCGCGCGGGTTGGCGTTCTTGAGGTCGTGGATGAGCTGGGCCAGGTCCTCGATGGAGTAGATGTCGTGGTGCGGCGGGGGCGAGATCAGGCCCACGCCGGGGGTGGAGTGCCGGGTCCGGGCGATCCACGGGTACACCTTGGGGCCGGGCAGCTGGCCACCCTCGCCGGGCTTGGCCCCCTGGGCCATCTTGATCTGCAGGTCGTCGGCGTTGACCAGGTACTCGCTGGTCACCCCGAACCGGCCGCTGGCCACCTGCTTGACCGCCGACCGGCGCAGGTCGCCGTTCTCGTCGGGCACGAACCGGCGGGCGTCCTCGCCGCCCTCCCCCGTATTCGACCGGCCGCCGATCCGGTTCATGGCGATGGCCATGGTCTCGTGCGCCTCGGCCGAGATGGACCCGTAGGACATGGCCCCCGTCGCGAACCGCGTCATGATCGCGGCGGCGGGCTCGACCTCGCCCAGCGGCACCGGCGGGCGGCCCGCCGCGCCGTCGACGCCGCGGATCCGCAGCAGCCCGCGCAGCGTGAGCAGCCGCGCGGCCTGATCGTCGACCAGCCGGGTGTACTCGCGGAAGACATCCTCGCGGCCACTGCGGGTGGCGTGCTGGAGCTTGAACACGGTCTCCGGGCTGAACAGGTGCGGCTCGCCCTCGCGCCGCCACTGGTACTCGCCGCCGGTCTCCAGCCGCCGGTGCGGCAGGCCGCTCCCGCGGGCCGGGAAGGCCCGCTCGTGCCGCCGGCTGATCTCGGCGGCCAGCTCGGCGAAGCCCACCCCGCCCAGCGGCGAGGAGGTCCCGGTGAAGCTGGTCCCGATGATCTCGGGGCCGAGCCCGACGGCCTCGAAGATCTGCGCGCCGGTGTAGGAGGCGACCGTGGACACGCCCATCTTGGACATGATCTTGAGCAGGCCCTTGCCGAGCGCCTTGATCAGCCGCTCCTGGGCCAGGGCCGGGGTGACGTCGCCGAGCGCGCCGCGGCCGGCCAGCTCGGCCACGGTGTCCAGGGCCAGGTAGGGGCACACCGCGGCGGCCCCGTACCCGATGAGCAGCGCGAGGTGATGACACTCGCGGGCGTCGCCCGACTCCGCGATCAGGCCGACCCGGGTCCTGGTCCGCTCCCGGATCAGGTGGTGGTGCACTGATCCGGTCAGCAGCAGGCTGGGGATTGGCGCCAGGCCGTCGTCATCGGCTGCGCAGCGGTCAGTCAGGACGATGAGCCGAGCGCCGTTACGGATGGCCCTGGAGACCTCGCCGCAGATCTCGTCCAGCCTGCGCCGCAGCCCGGCGCCGCCCGCCCCGACTGAGTAGCGGCCGTCCACCACGTGGGCGGCGAAGCCGGGCATGTCGCCGTCGTCGTTGATGTGCACGATCTTGGCCAGGTCGGTCTCGCTGATCACCGGGTAGGGCAGCACGACCTGGCGGCAGGACGCGGGGCCGGGGTCGAACAGGTTGTGCTCCGGTCCGACCGTGGCCCCCAGCGAGGTGACCAGCTCCTCCCGGATAGCATCCAGCGGCGGGTTGGTGACCTGCGCGAACAGCTGGGTGAAGTAGTCGAACAGGAGCCGCGGCCGGTCCGAGAGCACGGCCAGCGGCGTGTCGGTGCCCATGGATCCGACCGGCTCGGCCCCGGTGCGGGCCATCGGCGCCAGCACCACCCGCAGCTCCTCCTCGGTGTAGCCGAAGGCCTGCTGCTGGGTGACCAGCTCGCGGCTGTCGGCCATGACGCGGGTGCGCCCGGGGAGCTCGTCCAGGTGCACCCGGCCGGCGTGCAGCCAGTCGGCGTAGGGAAGCTCCGCGGCCAGGCCCGCCTTGACCTCCTCGTCCTCCAGGATGCGGCCGGCCGTGGTGTCGGCCAGGAAGATCCGGCCCGGCTGGAGGCGGCCCTTGCGCACGATCGTGGCCGGGTCCAGGTCCAGCACGCCGACCTCGCTGGCCAGCACGACCAGGCCGTCCTCGGTGACCCAGTACCGGCCCGGCCGCAGCCCGTTGCGGTCCAGCACCGCGCCGACCACGGTGCCGTCGGTGAAGGCGACCAGCGCCGGGCCGTCCCAGGGCTCCATGAGGGAGCCGTGGAAGTCGTAGAAGGCCCGGCGGGCCGGGTCCATCCCGGTGTTGTTCTCCCACGGCTCGGGGATCATCATGAGCACCGCGTGCGGCAGCGACCGGCCGCACAGGTGCAGCAGCTCCAGGC
>JBOHCO010000621.1:0-3580 GCA_050698895.1 Streptosporangiaceae bacterium | reverse complement strand
TACGGCATGCTAGCCGGACCGCTGCGCGGCGAGGCGGTCCGCACCGTAGTGGGCCCGCTGCACGCGACCGACCTGGCCGCGGCGTTCGCCCCGGCCGAGCGGTCCGCGCTGGCCGAGCTCGGGCCGCAGCAGCAGGGCGCGACGCTGCTGCGATACGCCGAGCTGCGCTACCGCGGCCAGGAGCACACCCTGGAGGTCCCCGTGCCGGCCGAATCCCTCGCGCCATCCGGCGGACCGCCGGGCGCGGCCCCGACCGGGGAGTCGGCCGCCTTGCGGGACGCCTTCGAGCGGCGCTGCCTGGAGGTCTACTCGTTCCGCCTGGACGCGCCGCTGGAGATCGTCTCGGTCCGGGTGACGGCCACTGCCCCGGTGACCGGCGAGGTGCACTGGGGGGAGGTCACCGGGGCGGGCCAGGCGGCCCAGCCTGGGTCGCGTGAGGTGGACCTCGACCCGTACGACGTGCCGCGCGAGGTTCCCGTGCTCGGGCGGGACATGGTCACGGGACCGAACCCCATCAGCGGCCCGTGCGTGATCGAGGAGGTCGCGGCGACCACGCTCGTCCTGCAGGGACAGGCGGTCTTCGCCGATGAGCTGGGCAATCTCGTGATCGAGGAGCAGGCATGAGCGACGCGGCGCGAACGGGCAGTCCGGGCCCGGCATGGACCGAGACGACCATCGACCGCTTCACGATGGACATCCTCCGCGAGGGATTTGCCGCGATCACCGACGAGATGTTCGTGTCCTTGCAGCGGACTTCGCAGAGCCCGATCATCTACGAGGTGCTCGACTTCGGGGTCGGCATCTCCGACGCGCACGGGGAGCTTGTCTCCCAGGGCAACGGCGTCGCCGGCTTCCTCGGGCCGCTGAGCGACGCGGTCAGGGAGACCGTGACCCGCGCCAGCGCCAGCGGGCCTGGCCGGCCGTCGTGGCAGGCTCCGATCGGGCCGCTGCGCCCTGGCGACGTGATCATCGCCAACGATCCCTACTCCGGCGGCGGCACGCACCTGTCCGATGTGGCCATGATCCGGCCGGTCTTCTGGGATGACGAGCTGATCGGCTTCGCGGCGGCCAAGGGCCACTGGACGGAGATCGGCGGCAAGGACCCGGGGTCGTGGACCGCCGATTCCGCCGACGTCTACGCCGAGGGACTCCAGTTGCCCTTCGTACACGCGTTCCGGGCCGGCCAGCCGGTGCCGGAGCTGCGCGCCATCGTGGCGGCCAACTGCCGGCTGCCGGAGATGACGCTCGGCGACCTGTCCGCGTTCGCCGCCTGCCTGGAGGTGGCCGAGCGCCGACTGCACGAGACGTGCGCCCGGTACGGAGCCGACACGGTGGCCCAGGCGATGGCCGCGGTGCTGGACCGCAGCGAACGGCTCGCGCGTCTCACGCTGTCCCGGATCCCGCACGGCGAGTTCACTGCCGCCGAGTTCACCGACACCGACGGCCTGGGTAACGGGCCGTTCGAGATCCGGGTGAAGGTGACCATCTCCGACTCTGCCGTGGTGTGCGACTTCACTGGCAGCCACGCCCAGGTGCCCGGTCCGATCAACTGCACGTGGAGCGGGCTGGTCTCCGGGGTCAGGACCGTGTTCAAGGCCATCACCGATCCCGGCGAGCCGGCCACGGACGGCTGGTTCCGGCCGCTCCAGATCATCTGCCCGCCGGGGACGATCTTCACCGCGCGGCGGCCCGCCCCGGTGGGGGCGTACTTCGAGACCACCGATCTCGCGAGCGACCTGGTATGGAAGGCGCTGGCTCCGGCGTTTCCCGAGGCCCTCACCGCCGGCAGCTACATCTCTACCTGCTCGACCTCGCTGAGCCTGACGCACCCGGATACCGGCGAACCAACGCTGCTGGTAGAGCCCCAGGTGGGCGGCTGGGGCGCGAGCGCCGCCCAGGATGGTCAGCACGGTCTGATTACCGCCGGGGACGGGGAGACCTACGTGATCCCGGCCGAGGTGGCCGAGCAGCGCTACGGCATCCGCGTCGAGCGGTTCGGCCTGGACATCGCCGAGGGCGCGGGGGCAGGCCGCCGACGCGGCGGGCGGGGGCTGGTCCGCGAGTACCGGGTGCTTTCCGAAGACGCGCTGCTGACCGCGGCGTGGGGCCGTCACCTGTTCCCGCCATGGGGGGCCGCCGGCGGCCGCGACGGCTCGCCCAACTACGTCGAGCTGGTCCGCGACGGAGTCCGGTACGGCGAGCCGTTCGCCAAGGTCTCCCGGCTGAAGCTGCGGCGCGGCGACGTGCTGCGCCTGGTCACCGGGACCGGCGGAGGTTACGGAGACCCGCGGGAACGTGAGCCCGACCTGGTCCGCGCCGACCTGCGCGACCAGATCATCACCGACCGCGAAGCGGCCGAGGTGTACGGGCTCCCGGAAGGAGAGACAGGATGACGCTGCGCCTGCACCTGGTCACGCCGGTCACCGGCGTGGCACCACCCGACACCGCCGCGCTCGCAGCCGGCCTTGGCGCCGACATCACCGTCACCCAGTCCGCCATCACGTCCGGGCCCGCGTCCATCGAGTCCGCATTCGACGAGGCCATCGCCTGCGGGCCGAGCTTGCCGCGCAAGGTCTGCCCGGCATCCCCGTGATCGATCCCATTCCCGCGACGCTGCACGCCGCCGCTGCGCTCGCCGGCTGCGGGCTGATCTTGCAAGCGGGCGTGGCGGAACTGATATACCGGTCCGACGGTGCGCAGGACATTCCGCTGGCGGGCGTCATCGAGGAATCTCATGAGGCACCGCTCGACCCATTCGGCCCATTCCTGCGGCGCGCCTTCGATGGCGGCCGGCCCGGTGGTGTACTCCCCGGCCGGGACCAGCAGCGACACGGCGAGCTTCGCGACGGCCAGGCCCAGGCCCGGAGGCAGCGGAATCCCTTCCGGCTGGCCACCGCGAGCCGCCGGACGGCTGATCTGCGCATCGGACCGCGGGCCGTGTCATATTGGCCAGGGCGACCAAGTCGGTGCTCGGGATCATGGCAGTTACGGACGTCAGTTGCGATCGGTGATCGAGCCTGGGTCATGGGTACCGTACGCATTCCCGCCTGATTGTGCATCGAAGCTCGCTCAGTTGACCCGGGTCGCCAGGCCCTGCATCCCCGCCCCTGCGAAAGCTGCTGAGACTTCCGGACGGAACGGCGATCGCACGTCGTGCCACGGGAGTCAGGATGCACTCTTCCGCCGCAGGGGACGCCCTACTTCACGCAGGCCCAGTCTCGAGTCGGCAGCCCGAGCAGGTTCGATAACCGCCGATCTGTCCTCTTCTGACCCTCTTGCGGCCAACGCTATGTGCGTCTCCGGAACTGGGCGATCTGTCGCCGCCATGCCGTTGTCCCAGGCCGGACGCTGAGGACCCGGCCACGTCATCAAATCGGACATTCAGCTGGCTTCCTGACCGGTTTCCGTGATCGGCGTTTCACTAGTCGCCTACACCGTAGTGTGCAGTCGTGCGGCTCTCCCCGGCATTCAGGTATCGGCTGATGGTTCATCCGTAGGGTGAATCGGGGCAGAGCCCGCCGTGCACGAAGGTAATCATGTTCATCAGGGCGGTGGCGCTGCGGAAGCCGGGGGCGCGGGT
>JBOHCO010000620.1:0-3314 GCA_050698895.1 Streptosporangiaceae bacterium | reverse complement strand
GGCACCAACGAGATCCAGCGCAGCGTCATCGCCCAGCGCCTGCTGGGACTCCCCCGGTGATGCCGCTGCGCTCCCCCGAGCAGGACCAGTTCGGCGCGGCGGTGCACGCCCTCCTGTCCCGCCCGGCCCCGTCCGGCCGCCCCGCCGACGGTAGCGAGCCCGGCGCCGACCGCGAGCCCGGCGCCGACGTGAGCCTGCGCGCCGCGCGCCGGTGGGCCGCCGGGGATCGGGCCGCCGGGCTCGCGCTGTGGCGTGACCTGGCCGGGCTAGGCGTCACCGCGCTGGCCGTTCCCGAGTCGTGCGGCGGCTCCGGCGCCACCCCGCTGGACCTCGTCGTGGCCTGCGAGGAACTCGGCCACCACGCCCTGCCCGGCCCCGTGGCCGAGTCGCTCGCCGCCGTGCCCCGCCTGCTCACCGCGCTGCCCGGCCCGGCCGCCGGCGAATGGCGGCCTGGCCCGGCGGCCGGCGAATGGCGGCCCGGCCCGGCGGCCGGCGATTGGCTGCGCGGGCTGGCCGCCGGCGACCTCATCGCCACCCTGGCCCTGCCGCCCCGGCTGCCGTACGCAGTGGACGCCGACGCGGCCGGCCTGGTCCTGCTGGCCGAGGACGACACCATCTGGCTGGCCGCGCCCGGCCCCGTCCACCGCTCGGTCGACCCCGCCCGGTCGCTGTTCGAAGTCCGCCGTGAGCAGGTCCTGGCCAGCGGCCCCGAGGCCGCCGGCGCCGTGCGGGACGCCCTGCGCCTGGGCGCCCTGGCCAGCGCGGCCCAGCTGCTCGGCGCTGGCCGGGCCCTGCTCGAGGCCAGCGTGCGGCACGCCCGCGTCCGGGTCCAGTTCGGCCAGCCCGTCGGCGCCTTCCAGGCCGTGCAGCACCGGCTGGCCGACGTGGCCATCGGCCTGGAGTTCGCCCGCCCGCTGCTCGACGCCGCCGCCTGCGCCCTGGCCGACCGCCAGCCCGCCGCCGCCCGTGACGTCTCGGCGGCCAAGGTCGCCTGCGCCGACGCGGCCCACCGGGCCGCCCGCGCCGCCCTCCAGGTCCACGGCGCCATCGGCTACACCCAGGAGCACGACCTGAGCCTGTGGCTGACCAAGGTCCGGGCGCTGATCCCGGCCTGGGGCACGCAAGCCCAGCACCGGGCCGAGGTCATCGCCGCCCTGACCGCCGCTGAACAGCCCGGCCAGCCCGGCCAGGCCGCGCGGCCCGGACAGGCAGCACAGCCCGGACAGGCCGCACGGCCCGGCCCGCCGGAGGCGGCGTGGAGCTGACCCCGGACCAGGTGGCCCTGCGCGACGCGGTACGCGGCCTGCTGGCGCGGCATCACGGCGACGACGACAGCGGGCCCTGGCGCCGGCTCGCCCGCGAGATCGGCGTGGCCGGGCTGGCCATCCCCGAGCGCTACGGCGGCGCCGGCGCCGGCCCGGTCGAGATCCACATCGTCCTCGAAGAACTCGGCCGCGGCCTGACTCCCGCCCCCATGCTGGGCTCCGCCGTGCTGGCCACCGGGGCCCTGCTGGCCGCCGGCGACGACGCGGCCTGCCGCCGCCTGCTGCCCGGCCTGGCCGCCGGCACCACGACCGCCGCCCTAGCCTGGACCGGCCCCGCCGGTCACTGGGACCCCGCCCACGTGGCCTGCCGCGCTTCCGCGGCAGCGCCCGATGCGCCCCGCCGCGTTTCCGCGGAAACGCGCGGCGTGCCGGGGCCCGCTTCCGCAGAAGCGCCCGACGTGACGCGACGCGCTTCCCCGGAAGCGTCCGACGTGCCGGGGCGCGCTTCCGCAGAAGCGGCCGATGCGGCCCGCCGCGTTTCCGCTGAAGCGTCCGATGTGACGCGGCCCGCTTCCGCGAAGGCATCCGGCGTGCCGGGGCGCGCTTCCGCAGAAGCGCCCGATGCGGCCGACCGCGTTTCCGCGGAAACGCCTGACGCGCCCCGCCGCGTTTCCGCGGAAGCGTCCGGCGTGCCGGGGCACGCTTCCGCGGAAGCGGCCTTCGTCACCGGCCAGGCGCACTACGTGCTGGACGGCGCCGGGGCCGATGTGCTGCTCGTGGCGGCCGGCGGCCCGGACGGCATCGGGCTCTACGAGGTCGACCCGGCCCAGCCCGGGGTCAGCCGGGCGGCCGTGACCACGCTGGACGAGACCCGGCGGCTGGCCACCGTCCGGCTTGACAACGCGGCGGCGCGGCGCCTCGGCCAGCGCCTGGACCTGGCCCGGCTCCGGGACCTGGCCTGCATCGCGCTCAGCGCCGAGCAGGTCGGGGCGGCCCGCCAGGCCCTGGGCCTGACCGTGGCCTACACCAAGGTCCGGAAGCAGTTCGGCCAGGCCATCGGCAGCTTCCAGGGACTCCAGCACCGGCTGGCCGACCTGCACGTGCTGGTCGAGTCGGCGCGCTCACTGTCGTACGCCGCCGCCGAGGCCGCCGCCGGCGACGACCCCGACCTCGCGCTGCGCGCGGCGGCCGCCCGGACCTGCTGCTCCGAGGCGCTGAGCCGGGTCGCGGCCGAGATGATCCAGATGCACGGCGCCATCGGCATCACCTGGGAGCACGAAGCCCACCGCTACTTCAAGCGCGCCCACGGCGACGCCCAGCTACTGGGTCCCCCGTCTGACCACGTGTCCCGCATCGCCGCCGCCCTCCTCGACCCCTGACCTCGCGTGCCGCGGCCGGTAAGGGGGGATCCGGCCAACCGGGTACGGGGCGGACGGCGTCGGCGCGACGCGCGGGGCTGGCGGGGAACAAGACGCCGATGTGATCTGAGGCGGGTCCCGGCGGGGTCGGGGCCGGCGCCGGGAAGCGGAACCGGAGCCGGGGGCGGGCGCGTCTGATGGGCATGAGCAAGACGGTGCGGTTGACGGCGGGGCTGGTCGCGGCGGGGCTGGTGGCGGCGGGATGCGGGACGGCCCGGCCGTCGGGGCCGCAGCCGCCGGCGGCCGTGCGGGGCGTGGTGCTCCGGGAGCCGGCGGTGAGCCCGCGGCCCTACGGGGCGGCGGACACGGCGTTCGGGATGGACGTGCTGGGGGCGTGGTGCCGGACCGATCCGCACGCGAACGTGGTGCTGTCGCCGGCCAGCCTGGCCACCAGCCTGGGCATGGCCTACCTGGGCGCACGGGGGGCCACGGCGAAGGTCATGGCCGGCGTGCTGCACCTGCCCGCCGCCACGGGCCGGCGGCTGGAGGCGGGGCTGCAGGCCCGGTCCGCGGCGCTGCGCGGGCTGGACGGGCCGGGGGTGACGGTGGCCCAGAGCGATCAGGTCTGGGCCGACCCTTCGCTGGTCACCCGGTCGAGCTACCTGAACGCCGTGGCCACCGGCTACGACGC
>JBOHCO010000619.1:0-6540 GCA_050698895.1 Streptosporangiaceae bacterium | reverse complement strand
CCGCCTGGGCCAGCTGATGAAGCTCGCCGGCCTGGTCGACTCGGGTGGTGACGTGCGGCCCGTCCTGGGTGCCGGCCAGGTCGCGGTCAACGGAACGCGCGAGGACCGGAGAGGACGTCAGCTCCACCATGGTGACGTGGTCGAATTCGCCCGCACGAAGATCCGGGTGTCCGCGCCGAGTGCTTAGTGGTCCCGCTCCTGCCGGCTCGATGTCGCCGTCACCGGGTCGATGCTAGTAAGCGGACTTGTAAAACCCGGGCCTGGCGTAGGTCAGTTTCTGCAGGCGGCCGGGACCGGGTAGCCGGTGATGTGCGACGGGGCGTCGGAGCCAGGCGGCTGCAGGGCGTTGACGTAGACCGTCCTGGCGGTGGCGGCGAGCGCGACTACCTCACCTGATACCGGCAAGGTGGTGATGCGGCCGTTGGTGCCGCTGGTCGTGAGGCAGACCAGTGAATGGCCTTGCACTCCCGTAGCGACCCAGATGGTGTCGCCGGCGGACCACACGCTTTCCGCCCGGGTCAGTATCGGGCTCGACTGCACGGACTCGGGCGTGGCCGGTGACAGCCGGGTGTTCAGGCGCACCAGCGGGCCCCCCAGTGACGATTCGCCGTGCCGCTGGGTAAAGGTTGTCGTCCACAGCGCGGTCCCGGTGCTCGCGATGGCGCTGATGTGTGTCTGCGGAGTACCACCGAAGCGCAGGTTCGGCGACCCGGCGATGACGAGGCGGGAGTCGTCCCCGCTGCCGGTGCTGACCAGCACGGCCACCCTGCCGCCGAGCTGACCGGACGAGATGCCGGGCACCGCGCCGCGGACGGGTCCAAGGGTGCTGCCCGGCTCCAGTTCCTGGCTGGCTCGGCCGGGCTGGCCCGGTGCCGGGATGCCCACCCGGAGCAGGCCGTCCCGGGTCGGCACCCAGGCCGAGGTGCGGCCCGTCGGCAGGATCGTGGGCGCCAGGAGGCCGGGATCGGCTGAGTGCCGCCTGAGGTCCGGGGTCAGCAGCCAGATCCCCGTCGGGCCGCTGCCCTGGTCGGGGGAGAAGCCGATCCAGACCAGCCCACCGGGACCCACGGCCACCGCGGACGCCAGAGACGGCAGCGTCACCTGCCGGATCAGCTTCCCGGTGGCCCGGTCGTACGCCGTCAGCAGCGAATTCTGGCCCGCCAGGACATACAGGTAGCGTCCGCTCACCGCCAGCTGGGTGACCTGGTAGTCGACGGTGGCCAGGATCCGCGGCGCCGTGCGCGGCCGCTGCGGCACGGCCGTGGCGTCCCGATGCTGGCTGAGCGCGCCGTACGTCGTTCCGGCGATGGCCAGCAGCACGGCTGATGCCGCAGCCATGGCGGCGAGCGCCCGACGGCGCCGCCGGCGGACGCCTGCGCGGACACGGTCAGCGAGCCCGGGACGTGCCTCCACGAATTCGCTGGACGTCTCGAATGCAGCTTTCAGCTCCTGGTCAAGTCTGGTGCTCATGTGGTACTCCCGTCTTGCTGCTGCGGGACAAGCTCGCGCAGCCGCGTCATCGCTCGGGCGTGCTGTGACTTGACGGTGCCGATCGAGCAGCCGAGCGTCCGCGCTGTCTCGGCCTCGGTCAGGTCGTCGAAGTAGCGGAGCACCAGGACGGAGCGCTGTCCGCGAGGCAGTGTGCGCACGCAGTTCAGCAGTGCTGCCCGGCCGGACACGCCTTCGATGGCCGGGTCCGGCTGGCCGGGCACCTGTTCCTCGTAGAGCGGGCTGCTGCTGAGCTTGCGCCCGCGTGCTGCGTCAACGGCCGAACTGAAGAGGATCTTCCGCACGTAGGCCTCCGGCGCGTCCTTCTGCCGGACCCAGGTCCACCGTCGGTACGTTCGCTCCAGCGCTGTCTGCAGCAAGTCCTCGGCCTCGGCCAGGTCCCCGGTGATGAGATACGCGCTCCGTAGCAGGCGGCGCGATGTCGCGCTGACAAAGGCCGTGAATTCAGCATCGTCAGCCGTCCGCACGCCGCCTCCCTGCACCGCGAGGTCACTCCGCCGCTATCCCGGCCCAGTCCGTACCAGTTCAGACGTAAACGAACGCCCCGATGGTTGTCACCAGGCCGGCTTGGCAGCCTGTCAGTCTCACGCTGACCTGCCTACTGACGGGAACAACGGCGGTATCGGAAAGCAGCAAACGAGAGAGCTTCAGTCGGCGCAGCTCGGAGCGCCGGTCTGTAAACGGGCTTGTAAACGTGACGGGGCGGAACGGCCGACCTGGGGGAGACGCCGCAGGTCCGGAGAGACAGGGCCGGATTCCGGGACGGATGGCGAACAAGGGCGGTATACCTCCTCGGATCGGGTCTTGCTAATGTGCCATCGCCAGTACCCGGTCAGCTCGATCACAGACCGCGTCCGCTATGGGTGCCGAGGAGTAGTCATGAGGTCTGGAGATCCGGGTTCGCGCCTTCTCGGCTTGCTCGCGACTGTGAGTGTGGCGGCCGGATTGCTCGCATTCGCGCCTGGCCGTGCCTCGGCTGCCACCTGCCCAAACGTCGACCCGGCAACTCACGCGGTGTCCCCGGCGCCGGCGCCGGGGGTGAACTGGCAGGGGTGCGACCTCACTGGGGCTAACCTTTCCGGCGCCAGCTTGAACAGTTCGGACCTTGACCACGCCGATCTGACTGGTGCCGACCTGAGTTCGGCCTCGATGGGAGACGTGACTCTCGTCGATGCAGTGATGACTGATGTGAATCTGGCCGGTGCCACCCTAGGCGGTGCGGAGCTGAACGGGGTGTCGTCGGGCGGCATCACCGGGAATCCGGACCTGCCTGGTAACTGGAGTGTCGAAGGCGGCTATCTCGTCGGTCCGACTGCCAACCTGGCGGGGGCGAAGCTCGGCACGACCAACCTGAGTGGCGCGGATCTTGACGGAGTGACTTCCGGCGGCGTTACCGGAACGCCGACCCTTCCGCCAAACTGGATGCTGGTGGGTGGCTATCTGGTCGGTCCTCGCGCGAATCTCGCAGGAGCGAACCTTGGCAGCGACGACCTGAGTACTGCCGACCTGAGCGCAGTCTCGTCCGGCGGGGTTACAGGGACGCCGGTTCTTCCCGCCAACTGGACTCTCATCCAGGGTTATCTGGTCGGGCCAGGTGCGTCGCTGGCTGGCGCGAACCTGGCCGGAGCGGACCTGAGCGGCGTCGACCTGCAGGCCACTGGCACGCCGCTCACGGACCTGACGAACGCCAATCTTCGCGGCGCGAATCTGACCAACGCGAACATGCTGACGTCGACTATGAACGGCGCGGTCCTGACCGATGCGAACCTCGCTGGTGCCAACCTGGCCGGCTCGGACATGGACGGGGTCTCGTCCGGCGGGGTCACCGGCACACCAGGCAGCCTTCCCCCGAACTGGTTCTTGTGGAATGGCTACCTGATCGGGTCCGGCGCCGACCTGGCCGGCGCCGACCTGACCGGGCTAGATCTGTCGAATACCAATGACTACTCGGGGATGGACCTGAGCGGCGCCAACCTGACCAACGCGAATCTGAGCAATGATTTCCTGAGCGACACGGTTTTTACAAATGCCACTTTGACCGGTACCGACCTGGGCGGATCGGCCTTGCAGTTCTCCATCTCGGGCGGGATCTCCGGAACGCCGTCGGCTCTGCCAGCGAATTGGGAACTCGTCCAGGGATACTTGATCGGGCCCGAGGACTTCCTGCAGAACGCCACTCTGGCTGGTCTCGATCTCTCGGGACTGGACATGTTCGGCGCCAACTTCACTAGCGCTGACCTGAGGGGAACCAACCTGACCGGGGCCGTCCTGCAGAACGCGGTCCTGACGCGGACCAACCTGACCGGAGCGAATCTGACCGACGCCAACATGACCAACGCGATAACGGCGGCCGCGACCTGGTCCAACACGATCTGCCCGGACGGCACCAATTCTAATAGCTACGTCGACGGTTGCTTCAGCCCGCCGGACACAACCCCGCCAGCAGTCACGGTCACCCATGTGAGCAAAGGCCATGTGTACGTGCGCGGTAACGTCCCTGCGGCGGGCTGCCGTACGACCGACAACTCCGCGGTGGCAGTCAAGGCCAGGCTGAAGGTCACGACGACTGGCACCAACGGCGTCGGGTCCTTCACGGCGACGTGCGCGGGCGCTGTGGACCGGGCTGGGAACGACCAAACCGCGCCGGTCAGCGCGTCCTACCTCGTCGCCTACGGAATGGGCGGGTTCAGGTCGCCCCTGGCAGGTAGCACGGTGGCGAAGTCCACGCGCACGATCACAGTGCGGTTCAGGCTCACCAACGCCGCTGGCGTCGCTATCACGAAGACCGCCGCGGCCGCCATGGCGGCGGCGAAGAAGGTCAAGTCCACGCTCGCCGGACCGGGCATCAAACCGGTGACCTCGGTATGCCGCTGGGCCGCCACCGCTGGGGTCTTCGCCTGCGCTATCAAAATCCCGGCCGGCGTCAGGACCGGGAAGTCCGAGCTGTACACCATCACCGCGACCGAGAACCTCGGCACTGGATTCATACGGGTGCCTGCCCTTGCCAAAGCCGCCAACCCAGAGACAATCCACTTCCGATGGCAGCGTCAGCACTCGATCGCCTCGCCAGCCAGGTCGTTGAGATCGAGCGTTATCCTGCGGGGCCGTGAGGAAGCTCGTGAAAAACTAGGCGGGCCTCCCGCCGCGAGGGATTCCAGAGAGCGGAGAGGGACCGATAGTTGACTTCGCTCCACGTACTGTCAGTGATGCCAGCCGGTCCGTGAGTGAGAGACGAGTCAGATACCTGGGCGACCTGGGAACCGCCCACCGATGCAGTCAGGGTCGATCCGCGCATCGCGAGCTGCACCGCTGTCCAGGTTCCGGCCTGTGGGGCGGGGTAGGTCCCTGAGCCGAGAACGTCGAGTGTCGCGGCGGGAGTGATCCGGGCGAGCTGCCAGCTCCCGTCGGCGGAAGCAGTGAGCTGATAGCACGTCAGCACCGGATCACTAGGTTTGAGGGGTAGTCGCAAGCTATCTGGCCAGAAGCAGCGACCGAGCACTCCGGCGGACTGGCCAGTCGCGGTGAACATGACGTCGGTGCTGATCGTGTAATCAGTCCATGAGTTGTCGCCGACCAATGCGTACGGGTGATTCCACGCGGCCATTGGTGTGTGCGATAGGACGGGCTCCCGGTCGGCGTCCTGGGTGAACCACTGGCCGGACGGGTTGTAGCTGAACGAGCCCTGGACGGGAGACAGCAGGGACGGCAGGTCTGCTGAGTCGCGTGCGGCCGTATAGGGAAGCGGCGCCGGTGTTGGTGTGCCAGGCCGGCCAGCCGGCCGGCGCTGCCCGGTGGTGGTGGTCAGCGTGTACATCCAGCCGGGCCGGAGGGTCAGCGTGACCGTGCGGCCGCGCCGGTCGGGGAGCCGGATCAGGTACCGGCGATGACGCAGGTCGCTGCCCCACACGTGGACGGTGGCGGAGCTGAGCGGCCGGGCGATCTTGAGGGTGAGCTGCTGCGGCCGGGTGGTTCCGGTGGTCTCGGCGACAGCCGACCAGTTGCGGCCTTGCTCGTAGGTGACGACGCTGCCGCCGGCCGGAAGGAGCCGGGAGGCATGCCAGGCGTATCGCCAGCCGGGCCGGGTGAACTCGGTGGTGTGCGCGGTGATCCAGGCGAGCGGCGTGATCTTGTAGTAGCCGGACCACGGCCAGTCGGCGACGAGCAGACCGCGGTTCTGGTAGGGCAGGTCAGGCAGGATGGCGTCGACGGCGGGCCATTCGAGGACGCCGCTGGTCCTGGCCGAGATCCAGGAGCGGTTAATGGCGCTGGCCAGCTGCTGGCCCTTAGCCGGGTTGAGGTCGCCCAGCTCGGATTCCCAGACGGGCTTGCCGAACGTGCGTGGCGGGCCGGAGCAGCGAATGCGGCAGTTGTCGTGGAAGCCCAGGACGCTGACCGCTTTGCGGTAGGCGGGGTAGCGGCGCAGCATGTTGAGGAGTTCCGGGCCGGAGCCGGACGTTTTGGTCAGGAATGCGTCGGCGGCGACGTACTGGACGCTACCGAACCCGTTCGCGTCCATCGCACGGCGCAGGCTCAGCGTCCAACGGCGGCCGGCGTTCAGACCGGGGCCGCGCTCGTTCCAGCCGCCGATGTAGGAGATGCGCAGGTGATGCTGGCGGGCGCACTTGAGCCAGGTGATGACATAGCCGACGTCGGCTCGCGTCCAGATGTCCTTCCCGACCCAGCCGGGCGCGCCCCACTGCAGGCCGTACAGCTGGATGGACGGGTCGCGCTTGACGGCCGCCTGCGCGATCTGCCATTCGTAGCCGACGTCGCAGTTGACCTGGCCGGGCGTGGGCTCGACGCTGGGCTCGGCGCCGTCGGAGCTGTAGGTGCCGGCGCCGATCTCCAGCTTGAGGATCTGCAGCGCCGCGCCGGAGCCGGGGCGGAACAGGTCGTTGTAGATCTGGCTGCGGGCCGCGGGGGGATAGTCGGCGAGGAGCCGGGCGTTGCCGCCACCGCCGAGGATGGCGCCGATCCCGTCGAACACGCCTGACGTCCTCGTGGTTATCTTGACGGTCGCCGACGGGACTG
>JBOHCO010000618.1:0-2436 GCA_050698895.1 Streptosporangiaceae bacterium | reverse complement strand
GCTTAGTCCTAGGAGTGCAGTGATGCGTAGTGCAGTGATGCTTAGATCCAGGCTCATCCCCGGGCTCGGGGCCGCAACTCTGGCCGTAGTCCTGGCCGCCTGCGGCTCGTCCACCGCCACTGACTCGTCTTCGTCGTCATCGCCGTCAGCCGGCAGCGCCGCAAAAGTCCGCATCGCGTTCGTCTACGACACGACGTCGGAGAACTTCGCCCAGGAGATGTCGCTGGGCGCGGCGGCGGCCAAGGCGACCGGGGTCACGCTGACCAACACCGCGCCGCCGACGGCCAGCGGCTCGCAGCAGGTCCAGCTGTTCCAGGCCGCGGAGCAGACGTCCAAGAACGGCATTGCGCTGGCCACCCTGTTCCCGGACCTGTTCATCCGGCCGTTCAAGCAGGCGCAGAGCGCGAGCATCCCGACCATCGCGGTGGACGCGCCGCCGGCGGCCGGCTCGGGGGTGACCCTGTTCATCGGCAACGACAACTTCTACCTGGGCGCGCAGCTGGCCAACGCGCTGCTGCCTCGCATTGCACGGGCCAAGGGCCAGATCCTGATCGGCACGGACACGCCGGGCCTGCCGGTGCTGACCGCGCGCAACCAGGGCTTCGAGACCACGGTCAAGAAGGCCCGGCCGGGGGTGACGTTCCTGAACTTCGACTCGACCCAGGAGCCGTCCACCAACTACAGCGCCTGGAGCTCGGCGGTGCAGTCGCACCCGAACGCGCTGGCCTACGTGGGGCCGGGCAGCCAGGACGCCGCCTCGATGTACGAGATCGAGAAGAAGACGGGCAAGCACTATCTGGTCGGCGCGGACGACCTGGACCCGAACTCGCTGGCCGGGGTGGCCGCCGGGCTGGTCCAGGCGCTGGTCTCGCCCGAGCACTGGCTCAAGGGCTACATCGCGGTGTCGCTGCTGGCCGAGCACGCGCTGCACGGCACGCCGCTGCCGGCCGGCTGGTGGAACCCTGGCTCGCTGGTCGTGGACAAGGCCAACATCGCCCAGGTCATGGCCCGGCAGTCCAGCGCGGCCAGCCGCACGGCGTTCTTCCAGAAGGAAGTCGCCTTCGAGCTGGCCCACCCCGGCCAGTACCTCAAGCCGATGTCGGCCCTGGGCGGCTAGCGGATGATCGAGGCCGCGGGGGTCAGCAAGCGCTACGGCGGCGTCGTCGCGCTCCAGCCGACCGACTTCGCCGTCCGGCCGGGCACGGTGCACGCGCTGCTGGGCGAGAACGGCGCGGGCAAGTCGACGCTGGTGAAGATCCTCACCGGGTCGGTCCGGCCGGACTCGGGCCGCCTGCTGATCGACGGGTCGCCGGTGGCGTTCGCCAGCACGGCGGACGCCGCCCGCGGCGGCGTGGCGGTGGTGTCCCAGGAGCTCAGCCTGTTCCCGGAGCTGAGCGTGCTGGCCAACCTGTTCGCGATGCGCGAGCCGCGGCGCCGCGGGCTGCTGGACCGCCGGGCGATGGCGGTCCGGGCGGCCCCGGTGCTGGCTGAGCTCGGGCTCGGGGTGGACGTCCGGCGGCCGCTGGGCGACCTGCCGCTGGCCAGCCGGCAGCTGGTCGAGATCGCCCGGGCGCTGCTGACCCAGCCGCGGGTGCTGGTGCTGGACGAGCCGACCTCGGCGCTGGAGTCGGCCTCGGCCGACAACCTGCTGCGCATCGTGGGCGTGCTGCGCTCCCGCGGCACCGGGGTGGTGTTCGTCTCGCACATCCTGGAGGAGGTGCTCAGCGTCGCCGACGAGATCACGGTGCTGCGGGACGGGCGGACGGTGCTGGACCGGCGGCCGCGGGCCGAGCTGGACATCCCGGCCATCGTGAGCGCGATGCTCGGGCCGGCCAGGGCCGGGACCGCCGCCCGGCCAGTCGCGCTGGTCAGCGCGGCGCATGAGCCGCTGCGGGTGGAGGGAGTGCGGCTGGCGCCGGGCGGGCCGGCCGTGGACCTGCTCGCGCCGCCCGGCCTGATTGTCGGCCTGGCCGGGCTGGCTGGTGCCGGGCACCACGACCTTCTCCGCCTGATCGCCGGGCTGGCCCGGTCCGGGACGGGCCGGATCCTGCTGCCGGACGGGACGGCGGTCCGCGGCAGTGGCTGGAGCTGGAGCCGGCGGTGCTGCTGCTGGATGACCCGACCCGGGGCATGGACATCGGGGGCAAGCGGGAGATGCACGCGATGATCCGCGCGATGGCCGACGCGGGCGCGGTGGTGATCCTGTGCTCCACCGACAATCAGGAACTGGCCGAGCTCTGCGACCGGGTGGCAGTCTTCTACCAGGGCGCGATGGCAGGCGAGCTGTCCGGCGGTCGGCTGGGCGAGCTTGAGCTGCTGGAGGCCGTGAACACCGGCCGGGTGCGGGAGGCTGCGTGAGCGAGGGAATGATCCCGGATGGCAGTCCGACTGACGCCGCCTGGGAGCTAGTCCGGGGCGCCTACGACCTGCACGTGC
>JBOHCO010000617.1:0-4963 GCA_050698895.1 Streptosporangiaceae bacterium | reverse complement strand
GCCGGCGGATGGACGCCCTGGATCTGATCGACGAGCTGCGCCGCGAGCGCGGGCTGACCGTGGTCTCGGCCATTCACGACCTGACGCTGGCCGGGCAGTTCGCTGACCGGCTGCTGCTGCTGGCCCTCGGGCGGGTGGCCGCGGCGGGCAGCCCGGCGGCGGTGCTGCGCGACGACCTGCTGGCCCAGCACTTCGGCGACGGGGTGCGGGTGCTGCTGACCGGCGACGGGGACCTGGCCGTCATCTCGCGTCGCCGGGCCCGGCCTTAGCTGGGACCGGGGGTCAGTCAGGCGGCCCAGGGTTCAGGCGGCCCAGGGTTCAGGCTGCCCTGGGGTCAGGCGGCGCTGGGCTCGGGCAGGTAGGCCACCCACTGCGGGTCACCGTCGTGGGCCGCGCCGATCAGCCGCCAGTGCGCGCCGCGCGGGGCGGCCGGGTCGCAGCGCAGGGTCCAGCCGATGTCCTCGATGAGGTGGTCGGCCTTGCGGTGATTGCACCGGGTGCAGGAGGCCACGCAGTTCTCCCACACGTGCTGGCCGCCGCGGCTGCGCGGGATCACGTGGTCGATCGTGTCGGCCTTGCTGCCGCAGTAGGCACACAGGTAGTTGTCGCGGCGCATCAGCGCCGCCCTGGTCAGCGGCACCCGGCTGCGGTGCGGGATCCGGACATACCGTCGGAGCCGGATCACTGAGGGCACGGCCAGATTGGAAGACGCCGAGTGCAGCATCCTGCCCTCGGCGTCGTCGTGCAGCACCTCGGCCTTATCACCGAGCACCAGGCATACCGCTCGATGCAGCCCGACAGTCGTGAGCGGTTCATACGTGACGTTGAGCAGCAGTACCCGACGCACTCGCACCTCCAGTCGGGTGCGCCCCTATTTGTGCCGCCGGGGCACCCGTGACCAGTGTGACCGCCGAACGGCCCGGCCGCCAACACCAATAGCCTAACCGGCCGCCGCGAGGGAAACAGCACGTCGGCGTCTCGTGCAGCTCAGCGTCGCTTTCGCGTTGGTTTCTGGTCGTCTGGCCGCCGCCCGCCCGAGGCCTGGCCCGGGCCGGGATCTCGGATGTGGGCGATTCTGGCAATAAAGTGCACCTCATGACCGTAGTGAGCTATCCCGCTGCCGCCCGCCAGGACATCCGCGAGAAACTGCATGGCCACGACGTCGCCGACCCCTACCGCTGGCTGGAGGATCCCGACAGCGAGCAAGCCCGAGCCTGGCAATCGGCGCAGGACGACCTCTGGTCCCGGGTGCGCGGCGCGCTGCCCGGGCGCGAGCGGCTGGCCGCCCGGCTGGCCGAGCTGCAGAACGCGGGGCTGGTCAGCCCGCCGGTCTGGCGCGGCGACCGCCAGTTCTACCTGCGGCGGGAGGCGGGCCAGGAGCACGCGGTGCTCTACACCGCCGTGACCGGGTCGGACGGCCGGCCGGGCGAGGCCGAGCGGGCGCTCCTCGACCCGATGCGGATCGACTCCTCGGGCACCACCACCCTGGACAGCTGGCAGCCCGACCACGAGGGCCGGCTGCTGGCCTACCAGGTATCCGAGGGCGGCCGCGAGGAGTCCGTGCTGCGGGTCATGGACGTCGCCACCGGGGATGACGCGGACGGGCCCATCGACCGCTGCCGCTACACCGAGGTGGCCTGGCTGCCCGGCGGCAAGGCCTTCTACTACGCCCGGCGGCTGCCGCCCGGCGAGGTCCCGGCCGGCGAGGAGCAGTTCCACCGCCGGGTCTACCTGCACCGGGTCGGCACCCCGGCCCAGGACGACGTGCTCCTCCACGGCGACGGCCTGGACAAGGTCAACTACTACGGCGTGCTGGTCAGCCGGGACGGCCGCTGGCTGGTCATCGACGCGTCGGCGGGCACCGCGCCGCGCAACGACGTGTGGATCGCCGACCTGACCGCCTCTGAGGAGGCCACCCCGGACCTCCAGGTGCTCCAGCAGGGCGTGGACGCCCTGGTCGGCGTCCGCGCGGGCCGGGACGGGCGGCTGTACCTGATCACCGATCGGGACGCGCCGCGCTGGCGGCTGACCGTGGCCGACCCGGCCCACCCCCGGTTCCCGGCCTACGAGTCCTGGCTGGACGTGCTGCCCGAGGACCCCGAGGCGGTGCTCGGCGAGTACGTCCTGCTGGACGGGCCCGAGCTGGACCGGCCGCTGCTGGTGGCCGAGCGGACCAGGCACGCGATCAGCGAGGTCAGCGTGCACGACCTGGCCACCGGCGCCCCGGTCGGCGAGCGGCTGCCACTGCCCGGCCTGGGCGCGGTGAGCGGCCTGCGGGGCCGGCCGTCCGGCGGCCACGAGGCCTGGTTCAGCTACGCCGATCACGCCACCCCGCCGGTGGTCCTGCACTACGACGCCCGGACCGGGGCCGCCCGGACCTGGGCCCGCTCGCCCGGCACCGTGGACGTGCCGGACATCCGCACCGAGCAGGTGGCCTTCCCGTCCGCGGACGGCACCACGATCCGGATGCTGGTCATCTCCCGCGCCGGGGACGACGGCGATGAGGCGGCTGGGGCCGGAGCGGCGCAGCGGCAGCCGCGGCCCGCGATCCTGTACGGCTACGGCGGCTTCAACGTCAGCCTCACCCCGGCCTACTCGGCGCTGACCCTGGCCTGGGTCGAGGCCGGCGGCGTCTACGCCATCGCCAGCCTGCGCGGCGGGAGCGAGGAAGGCGAGCAGTGGCACCGGGCCGGGATGCGCGAGCGCAAGCAGAACGTGTTCGATGACTTCGCCGCCGCCGGCCGCGAGCTGGTCGCCGGCCGCTGGACCACGGCCGCGCAGCTGGCCGTGGCCGGGGGCTCGAACGGCGGGCTGCTGGTCGGCGCGACGATCACCCAGCAGCCCGGGATGTGCGCGGCGGCGGTGTGCTCGGCGCCGCTGCTCGACATGGTCAGGTACGAGCGGTTCGGGCTCGGCGAGACCTGGAACGACGAGTACGGCACGGCCGCCGATCCGCAGGAGCTGGGCTGGCTGCTGGGCTACTCGCCCTACCACCACGTCCGGGCGGGGACGGCCTACCCGGCCGTGCTGTTCACGGTGTTCGACGGGGACACCAGGGTCGACCCGCTGCACGCCAGGAAGATGTGCGCGGCGCTCCAGTTCGCGACCACGGTGCCGCTGAGCGAGCGGCCGGTGGTGCTGCGCCGCGAGGGCGATGTCGGGCACGGGCAGCGGTCGGTCAGCCGCAACGTGGCGCTGGCCGGCGACCAGCTGGCGTTCTGCGCGCGGTACACGGGGCTGGCGCTGTAGCGCTGGCTTGCGCGGGGCTGGGTTGCGCTAGTCGGGCTGGGCCGGGCGGCGGTCGAGTTCCTCGGCGTAGCGGTCCAGCGCGTCGTCCACCGGCCGCTCGTCATAGCCGCCGCGCCGGGTGATCCGGAACCTGATCGCGCGGACGTCGGCGGCCGTGATGGCCTGGTCGGGCGGGAGGGCGCCGGCCAGGGTGGCCTCGATCCTGGCCATGAACTGGTCGACGTCGGACATCTGGTAGCTCGGAGCCCAGCGCTTGTGCGGGAATCGCTGCGTGTCCAGCATCGGCGCGTCCGGCATCGGCGGGCTCCTCCGGCCTGGCGTGACTTCCCCGGCCTGGCCTGCTTCTTGCTGTTATCAGGCGGGCTGCGCCCGCTTCTTGCTGTTATCAGACCGAACCGGGGACGGAGTGCTCATCGTGGCCGGACGCGGCTCGCGGCGTCAACCAGGACGACCAGGCCGCTGACGGAGATTTCGCCTTTGCCGGGCCTGCGGCTATCGTTCGTAGCCGTGTTGTTGCAGCGTGCTGCGACCTGAGTGGTTCGCGGACGTGCCCCTGCCCCGGCAATGACACCGACTACCGGGCAGCACGCCCCCCTCGCTGAAAGGATCTCGTCGTGGTCATGCCCGCCCTGACGACGCCGCTCAGCACCCAGTCGATAATGCTGGCGGCCGCGCCGCCCGACTCGCTGAACGGCGCCTGTCGCGCCAACCCTGGCATAGCGTGCCAGCTGGTCTGGGACATCACCCGCAGCGGCACGGCCGCCCATTTCACCCGGGTGTACCTGGCCGGGCCGATCCAGCTGGTCCTCCGGATCGCGTTCGTGCTGCTGCTGGCCATCGCCTTCCGGATGGCCGCCGGGCGGGTGATCCGCCGGATCACCAGCCGCGCCGCGAACACCGACAACGGAGGCCGGGCGCACTCGCTGCTCGGCGAGCGGAGACAGCAGCGGGCCACCGCGCTCGGCGGAGTGCTGAGCAACGTGGCGACGATGACCATCTTCACGATCACCTTGTTCATCATCCTGGGCGATCTGGGGCTGAACCTGGCCCCCGTGCTGGCCAGCGCCGGGGTGATCGGCATTGCCATCGGCTTCGGGGCGCAGAACCTGGTGCAGGACTTCCTGGCCGGGATCTTCATGCTGCTCGAGGACCAGTACGGCGTCGGCGACATGGTCAGCATCGACCAGGTCAGCGGCACCGTCGAGGCGGTGACCCTGCGCATCACCCGGGTCCGCGACGTGAACGGCGTGATCTGGCACATCCGCAACGGGACGATCAGCAAGTCCGGCAACGAGTCGCACGGCTGGGCCCGCGCCGTGGTCGACATCCCGCTGCCCTACAACCTGGACATCACCGAGGCCCGGCCCCTGATGGAGGAGGCCGCCGTGGCCATGTGGCACGACGACACCTGGAGCGACGTCATCCTGGAGCGGCCCGAGGTCTGGGGCGTCCAGCAGGTCACCAGCGACGCCGTGCTCATGCGGGTCATCGCGCGGACCGCGCCGCTGCGGCAGTGGGAGGTCGGCCGCGAGCTGCGCGAGCGGATGATGGTGGCGCTGTCGGGCCTGGTCGGCGCGGCGGGCTCGGCCAGCGCGCTGACCGAGGGCACGGTGAGGGTCACCGGGGACGCGCCCGACGGCGGGCCGGACGGCGCCGGCGGCGGGCCGGGGACCGGCACCGGGGCAGGGGCCGGCGGCGGGCCGGGGGCCGGCGG
>JBOHCO010000616.1:0-7395 GCA_050698895.1 Streptosporangiaceae bacterium | reverse complement strand
TCGCCGGCCGGCTCGAAGACCCCGGCGACGATGGCCACCCCGGCCCGGCGGGCCGCCTGCGCCCGGCCGGCGCAGAACGGCCCGTCCAGGGGCTGCGCCGCCTGCCGCAGGTCGGCGCTGAACCGGGCTTGCATGCCCTCGGGGAACACCGCGAGCTGAGCGCCCTGGCCGGCCGCGCTGGCGACGGCGGCCTCGACTCGGGCGAGGTTGGCTGAGGGAACGGAGCTGACCGGCAACTGGCCCAGGGCGACGTGCATGGGGGCAGCGTAACCCGCCGCTGCCCCCGCGCCGTTAGCCCGTTAGCCGACTAGATGCCGCAGGTCCAGGTGGTCGTTCAGGCTCGGGTCCGCCGGGCGACCATTGTTATCGATGAATTCCGGTCGATAATTCGCCTGGGTCTCGGTCCAGGTCGGGTCGCCGGGGAACGCGCCGGCCGCGAAGCCGGCGGTTCCAGCGCTGCGGGCGGCCCCCGGCCGCTCGGTGAGCGCGTCGCCGTGGAAGCCCAGCATGCGCCGGGCCGCCGCCTGCATCGCCCCGGCCGGCTTGTAGCTCAGGCTGTGCGCGCCGTCCTCGCGCAGGCTGGCGATGCTCACCAGCACCAGGCAGACCACCGGTACCAAGACCGCGACGGCCGCGACGGCGAGCAGGATGATGACCATTTCTGCCTCCCGTGTGTGATGACGGCATCGACCGGTACGGGGCCCTCCCGCCGACAGGGCATGTGTCCTACCATTCGATCTGATGCTGCCATCCATCGGTCTCATACCAATGAGTGGGGTGTTTGAAACCGGGGGAATGGGTATCATCTTGCTATCCAGATGGTGAGCATCATGGGTACCAGCGGTCGCCGGGGACCGGGCCAGGAGACGCAGCGAGCAGGGAGTAGCCGGCGTGCCTCACGCGAAGTACCAGCAGATCGCCGATCGGCTGCGCGAGCAGATCACCAGCGGGGCGCTCGCCCCGGAAGAGCGGCTGCCCAGCGAGCCCGACCTCGTGCGGCAGTTCGACGCGTCACGCAATACGGTGCGGCTGGCGCTGGCGCTGCTGACCAACCAGGGCCTGGTGGTGACCCGGCAGGGGCTGGGCACCTTCGTGCAGGCGCCGCCCAAGCCGTTCACGGCGCTGCTGTCGCGGGTGCAGGGGCCGCCCAGCTCGATTCACGCCTCCCTGGCCCACCCGGTGCTCGGGCCGGACCCGGCCACGCCGGAGACGGTGCGGGTGCTGGTCGAGACGGTCCAGGCCACGGCGAGCGTGGCCGAGAAACTGGCCATCGAGCCCGGCGCGCCGGTGATCGTGCGGCGATCCTCGCAGCGCATGGAGGACGTGCCCTGGCTGATGATCAACTCCTACTTCCCGCTGGACCTGGTCCGCGACACGCCGCTGGCCCAGCCGGGGACGATGCCGCAGGGCAGCTTCGCGGTGCTGGCCGAGCTGGGCCACGAGCAGCTCGGGTTCGTGGACGAGATCGCCGCGCGGATGCCCGACACCAGGGAGTTCGACTTCTTCCGCCTGACCACGGGCACGCCGGTGATCGTGGTGCACCGGACGTCTTACAGCGTCGCGCGCCCGATCCGGCTGACCCGCTACATCTACCGGAGCGACCGGGTCCAGCTGGCCCACGTCCGGGGCAGCATCCCGGCCGAGTACCGCACGGAGGCGACCGCGGCGGGCTGAGGCCCGGCCGCCGGGGTCAGGCGAGCCCGGCCGCGGGTCAGGTGAGCACGCCCGCGGCCACCGCGATGCCGACCAGGATCAGCAGCCCGCCGCCCAGCAGATCGCCCAGCCGGTCGGCCAGGCTGGTCCCGCGCGGCCCCGGCCGCTGGCGGGTCCACTGGCCCACGCGCGCGCCGATCTCCAGGCCGGCCAGCGACAAGGCCACGCTCACCGAGCCGATGACCAGCGCGCTGAGCAGGATCCCGGTCTGGTAAGTGCCCAGCGCGAAGCCGATGACCAGGTTGTCCAGGCTGAGCGCCAGCCCGCTGACCAGCAGCCGGACCAGGCCCAGCTCCCCCGGGTGCGACGGCGCGGCCGGGTCCGGGGACTCGCCGCGGCGACGGGTGCGGATCGGGCCGATCAGCCCCACCAGGCCCACCCCGACCAGGAGCCCGCCGCCGATCCACTGGCTGGCCTGGCCGATCTGGGTGGCCACGTGCTGGCCGATGAGCAGCCCGACCACGGGCATGCCGGCCTCGAACGCGCCGAAGACCAGCCCGACCCGCCAGCGGGTCCTGGCGTCCACGCCGGACACGCCGAGGCCGACCGCGGCGACGAGGTTCGATACCCCGACGGCGGCCGCTACGAGCAGCAGCGCCAGCATGCCGGGCCCCGGCTAGCCCGCGCCCGCCAGCCGGGCCAGCTCGGGCACGAAGTCCGCGGCGTTGACCGTGCCCGCCCCGGTGACCAGGTCATAGCCGGGCCGGGCCGGGTAGCCCCGGATGGTCACGACCTTGCCGTCGCGGCTGCCGGTCACCGTGTTGGTGCCCGAGGTGACGTCGACCAGGCCGGGGTCACGGGCGGCGACCATCTTGTAGATGGCCGGGTTGATCAGCCCCAGCGGGTGCCCGGCTACCTGGTCGGCCATCGCCACCACGCCCGCGAACAGCGGCGTGGCCAGGCTGGTGCCGCAGATGGTCTGCCAGCGGCTGGGGCCGGCGCCGGGGTAGCTGGCGTAGATGGCCACCGAACTCCCGCACGAGGCGTCCATGGAGATGTCGGGGATGGCCCGGGCGCCGCCGGCCAGGCTCTGCACGCCGTCCTGGTAGGCCGGGCGGGAGAACACCGCCGACCGGCCGCCGCCGCTGTCGCTCCAGGCCACGTCCGGGTGCCGCCGCCGCCCGGCCTGGCTCAGGCGCAGCTGCGTGCCGCCGACCGCGGTGACCAGCGGATCGCTGGCCGGCCACTCCACCACCCGCCGGGCGTACACGCTCTTCATGTTGTAGGTCTCGCCCGAGGCTCCGTTGTCGCCGCTGGCCGCCAGCACCGTGACCCCGTCCTGGTCGGCCAGCTGGTAGGCGCCGCGCAGCGCCTTCAGCTGAGCCGGCGAGCGGAACGTCTCCTCGGTCGCGCCGAAGCTCTGGCTGATCACCTGGCCCAGGTGGTGGCGCAGCACGTACTTCTCGGCCGTGACGATCTGCGGGAAGCCGGTCCGGCCCTCGTTCTCGGCCGTCGGCGTCTCGGCCAGCACGATGCTCGCGGCCGGGGCTATCGCGTGGGCCCACTCCACATCCAGCGTGGTCTCCGAGGCCCAGCCGGTGCGGCCGCCGGTCGGCCGGTAGCGCGGCACCGGACCGGCCGGCCGGATGATCCGCAGCGAGGCCGGCGCGCGCAGGTTGAACGCGGTGTCGAACGCGGCCAGGTCGCGGGCGATCGTCGGCGACCCGAACGAGTCCACGACCACGATCGTCTGATGCGCGCCGTTGATGCCCCGCCGCCACAGCGGGCTGACGTCATAGACCTGGGCGATCTGCGCCGGGACCAGGCCCGTCACCGGCTGGCCGATTGAGGACGGGTCCGGCCCGTCGGCCGGCGACGTGCGGGCCGCCGCCTGGTGACGGGCGTGGTGGCCGGCGGACGTCCCGCCGGCCGCGGCCGAGCACCCCGCGATGCCTCCCGTGAGCGCCAGGGCGCCGGCCACCGCCGCCCCCGTCGCCATCCGGCCCCGGCCCATGCGCACTCCTTTTAAGAATCTCCGCAACAAACGAATGCCGTTGTCCTGGCCCTATTCCACCAGCCTGAGTGCCGCCTTCGGGCAGGAACCGACCGCATGCCGGACGCGGTCGGCCAGCTCGGCGGGGATCTCGGCGACGAGAACATGCAGGTTGTCCTCGTCATCCACCTCAAAGACCTCGGGTACCAGGCCCGCGCAGACCGCATTGGCCTCGCAGGCGTCGCGGTCGACCTCTACCCGCACCTGAGCCTCCCTGGTCGCCGTGGAGCCGTTGCTGTTTCGTACTAGAGCACGCCCCGGCTCACGCGGCAAACCGGCCGGGGCCACACTGATCCCCATGAAGACTCACCCCGCTGTGCTCCCGGAGCCGATCAGGCTGGCCGCCGAGGCGGCCAGGGGCTTCATGCCAACCGGCGAGGGCCGGGCCCTGTTCGAGACCGCGGCCGCCTACTCCCGCGTCGGCCCCGTCGCCGAGATCGGCACCTACTGCGGCAAGTCAACCATCTACCTGGCCGCCGCGGTCCGCGAGGCCGGCCAGCGGGTGGTGACCGTGGACCACCACCACGGCTCGGAGGAGAACCAGCCCGGCTGGGAGTACCACGACACCGAGCTGGTCGACCCGGCCACCGGCCGCCTGGACACCCTGCCGCACTTCCGGGCGACGCTGGCCGCAGCCGGGGTCGAGGAGCAGGTGATCGCGATCGTCGGCCGGTCGGCCGAGGTGGCCGCGCTGTGGCGGGCGCCGCTGGGCATGCTGTTCATCGACGGCGGCCACACCGACGCCGCGGCCGTCGCCGACTACCAGGGCTGGGCCCCGCACGTGGCCGTGGGCGGAGCGCTGGCCATCCACGACGTGTTCCCCGACCCGGCCGACGGCGGCCAGGCGCCGTACCGCATCTTCCAGCGCGCGGTGGCCTCCGGCGCGTTCACGCCGGTGCGCGTGCACGGCAGCCTACGAGTGCTTGAGCGGACCGCTGAGGGGATCGGCTGAGCCGCAGTCGCAGGCCGCGCTGCTGGCCGGCCCGCTTACCGCGGGCCCGGCGCTGATTCTGGCCGGACTGACGTCGGCGAAGATGCCCGCGCCGCCGGTCGCGCCGGACAGCGCGTCGGCGGCCAGGATGACCGCGGCCGACGTCCAGCTGCTCTGCTCGTTGGGGAAGTGGGCCTGGTTGCTGAACTGCCAGCCGGTCCAGTAGCCGCCGCCGGGGTCGCGCAGGTGCTGGATCTGCTCCAGCAGGTCCAGGGCCTGGGCCTGGTCGCCGATGACGTCCAGCGCGATGGCCAGCTCGCAGGTCTCCGCCCCGGTCACCCAGGGCTGGTCGCTCACGCAGCGGACGCCCAGGCCCGGCACCACGAACGTGTCCCAGCCGCCGGTCAGCCGGTCGCTCCCGGCCGCGCCGCGCAGCGGGCCGGCGAGCACCGGGTAGTACCAGTCCATCGCGAACCGGCTCTTGTCCGCGAACGCGTACTCGTGGCAGGCCACCGCGTGGCCGACCTGGTCGGCGGCCAGCTCCCAGTCGGGCTGGCCCTCGCCCAGGTGGTCGGCCAGCGCGATCGCGGAGCGCAGTCCCTGGTACATACTCGCGCAGCCGGTCAGCAGCGCGTAGTCATCGGCCGTGCCGTCGCCGCGGCGGCGCCAGATGATCTCGCCGCCGGGCGCCTGGAGGCCGAGCGCGAAGTCGATGCCCGCCCGTACTAACGGCCACATCCGCGCGGCGAACGCCACGTCCCCGGTGACCAGGAACTCATGCCAGACCCCGACCGCCGGGTAGACCGCGTGGTTGCTCTCCGCGGCCAGGTCGGGCACGCGGCCGTCGGCCGTCTGCACCGGCCACGAGCCGTCGGGCCGCTGCGTGGTGGCCAGCCAGGCGTAGGCCCGCCGCGCGGGCCCCCGCAGCCCGCAGGCCGACAGCGCCATGGCGCACTCGACGTGGTTCCAGGCGTCCACGTGCCCGTCCGGCCAGCCGACCGAGCCGTCCGCCTGCTGCGCGGCGGCGATGCTCTGGCCGGTGGCGATCAGCTGGTCCGCGGTCAGGATCCCGGCGACCTCAGGCACCCAGTCGGCCGGCCGTTCATGCCCCCGCATATGCCTCCCCGTCGTCCTGGGGGATAACCCCCAGACCCCCAGACCGGAGGGCTCCGCCCCCCGGAGCCCCCTTGCCGCCCGTTCGGGCCGGCTGCGCCGGCCGCCGCGAACGGCATTGTGCCGCTTCGGGCTGGGTCCGCGTCGCTGCCTTGGCGCGTGTCGGGGTGGCTGGCTTGGTGGCGTAGACCACCAGGCTCTTGCCGATCATCGGGTTCAGGGCCCGGTCGGCGAGCCGGGTCAGCCTGGGCCGCTGCATGATGTCCCAGACCAGCAGGCGGTGGTAGGCCCGGGCCAGCGGGTGCTGGTCGCGGTGCACGCCGACCGCGCACTTCAGCCACCAGTACGGCGAGTGCAGCGCGTGGGCGTGGTGGTGGCCGCCGACCTCCAGGCCGGTCGCGGTCAGCTTGATCTCCAGCTCGCGAAGCGTGAAGATGCGCACGTGCCCGCCGGGCACGTTGTGGTAGTCGTCGGACAGCCGCCAGCAGATCCGCTCCGGCAGCCACGCCGGCACGGTGACCGCCGCGACGCCGCCCGGCGCCAGCACCCGGCTGATCTCGCGCAGCGCCGCCTGGTCGGCCGGGATGTGCTCGAGCACCTCGGCCGCGATGACCACGTCGAAGCTGCCGTCCGGGAACGGCATCCGGGTCGCGTCGCCGTCCGCGCAGGTGGCCTGGCCCTCCGGCGGGATCTCTCCGGCCTCGTCCATGGCCGCGACCATCGCGCTGACCGACTTCAGCTCGGCCAGGTCGGTGTCCAGCGCGACCACGTGCGCGCCCCGCCGCAGCGACTCGAACGCGAGCCGCCCGGCCCCGCAGCCCAGGTCCAGCACCCGGGTGCCCGGGCCGACCGGCAGGCGGCCGAAGTCAACCGTCAGCACGGTTGTCCTGGCCGGCCTGGTGGCGGGCGATGGCCAGGCGGTACTCGGCGACCGTGGCCCTGGCCACGGCGGTCCAGGTGAACCGCTCCTGCACCCGGTGCAGCGCGGCCGCCGACAGCCGCTCCCGCTCGGCGGCCGAGTCGTGCAGATGCCGCAGCGCGGCCGCCAGTTCCTCGGCGTCGCCCGGGCTGACCAGCGTCGCGGCGTCGCCGACAACCTCCGGCAGCGCCCCGGTGCGGCTGGCGATCAGCGGCGTGCCCGAGGCCATGTGCTCGACCGCCGGCAGCGAGAACCCCTCGTACAGCGACGGGACCACCGCGATCTCCGCGCTCGCGATCAGCTCGGCCAGCTCATTGTCACTGATGCCACTGACAAACTGGACCCGGTCGCCCAGCGCCAGCTCGCCCACCAGCCGGTCGGTCGGGCCGCCGGGGGTGGGCCTGCCGACCAGGGTCAGCACCGCGTCTCGCTCCGTCGTCAGCTTGGCGAAGGCGCGCAGCAGGGTGGCCACGCCCTTCACCGGCGAGTCCGCGCTGGCCACCGCGACCACCCGGCCGGGCACGCGCGGCGCCGGCCGGGGATGGAACAGCCGGGGGTCCACGCCGAGCGGGATCACCCGGATCTGATCGGCCGGGACCCGGAAGTCGCGCAGGATGTCCGCGCGCGAGGACTGCGAGCCGGTCAGCACCGGGCCGACCCGGCGGGCCACCCGGCCCTGCATGCGCACGAACGAGTACCACCGCCGCTTGGACAGCCGGGTGATCG
>JBOHCO010000615.1:0-4346 GCA_050698895.1 Streptosporangiaceae bacterium | reverse complement strand
GGCCATTCACCGCTCCCCCCACGCTGCCTGATGCCGCCCGACCCTCGGGTGGCTCCACCGGACGCACCGGCCCGGCGGAGCCGGCTGGCCAGCCTGGCGAGGACCATCGGATGGCGGGATTCCTCCGTAAGGCCGGTCGCTGGACCGTAGCGGCAGTAGCGGTGGATAGCATCAGAGTTGCCCCGTGCTGGCCGTTCCCCCCCATGGCTGGCACGGGGCCCTATGTTCAGCGCGATAGCTCGCCTGGGGATGGTTGCGCTAACAACCGCCCCGCAGGCCCCGCAGGCCCGGAGCCTCGGCTGCCCACTCTCGCCAAACTTGGCCGTGGCCTGCTTAAATGCTGATCAGGTGCTGGCCGGGCGTCTGGAACGCCGAAGGGGGGCCAGCCAGCACTCGGTCGGCTGGCGTCCAGAGGAGTGGCGCTGTCCGGCCTTCCGGCCCCCAGCCAGGTTCCAGCGGCGCGCCCCTAGCCAGGTTCCACAGGTTCCAGGGGCGGCATGCCGTCTAGCCGGGTACGGCGTCTGGCCTGGGAACCCCGGCGAGACCGGCGACCGGCAACTCCGGCCAGACCGGCAACTCCCGCGAGACCAGCACCCGAAGCAAGCCAACGTAAGGCGGGGCCCGGCACGTCCGCCACGTTCGTGCCGGGCCCCGGGGGCTGAGCCAGCGTCACCGCGAGGACGTGGCCGCCCAGGGGCAACGGGCCAGCCCGGGGATGGATACGCCGGGGGAGAGCCTGCGGCGTGCGGGCTAGCTCGGCCCGGCGGTCAGCTACCCGAGGGTGATCCGATTACACCTAAGCGGGCAAATTTCTGGCTATCCATGGGCGAGCCCGGCATCCCCCGCGCGCGGTGCGGGGCATACCGGCCCTGATAGCTGGGCCAGCGAGCTGGGGGCTGGCCCGACCCATGCGTTTCAGCTACCCCGTGGCCGAGCTTTACACGTGGTCCGCGAAGCAGGCGTCCTGATGCCGCGCCGGGCCCGCTCCGCGCCCCCCGGCTCGGGCCAGGAATGGCGCGTCACAATGGCTCGGGCGAGCCGCGATGGGTCCGGTTACCGTGCGCGGCCGGCCAAATCTTGCCTGTTATCCGAAAGTCTGCGTTTAAAGTCAAACACCCGGTAACCTCCCAAGTGCCCGCGCCAGGCCGATCCCCCGCCCAGGCCTGGCGCGGTGCTCAATCTTGCCCGCGCTCGCCGTCCTCCGCCCGGCTGCTGGGGGCGCGGAACGCCGCGACCAGCCGCGCGACCAGGGTCGCGAGGAAGATCTGCCCCGTGAGCGCCTCGAGCACCGCGACGGCGCGGCCGCCCGGGTTGGCCGCGGTGAAGTCGCCGTAGCCCAGTGTGGTCAGCGTGGTGAAGCTGAAGTACTGGAACGTCTGGGAGGTGCCCGGTTGGTGATCGGCGAAGAAAAACCGGCCGTGGAGCTGATAATCGGCGGCATAGAACGCCGCGAACATCAGGCCTATCATGAGATACGCGCTGACCGCCGCGAAGATGCTCTGAATGGTCACCGTTTCGAAGGCCAGAATGCGCCGCACGATCACCACGACGGTGGCCAGCAGCAGCAGCCCGGCCCAGATGCTGGCCGCGGCGATGGCCTGGTCGTTCGGGCGCGTCAGCGCCAGGCCGAAGGCGACAGCCGACCCGGCTAGGCCGATCAGCGCGATCAGCCGGGCGCGCCGCCGCGGCAGCCCGGATGAGCGCAGGGCCAGGAACCCGGTCGCGACGAACACGCCGAGCTGGGCCGCGCCGATCCACACGCTGTCGTCGAACGCCGACAGCAGGTACGTCGCGATCAGCAGGAACAGCAGCAGCCCGTACCGGCCCGGGGTCTGCCGGGGCGCCGGCTGCCGGCCGGAACGGCCATCGCCTCGCGTGACCGTCGCGGCCTCCTCTCGGCCAGGCGCCAGGGTCATAGCGGGTGAAAGCCGAGCAGGACCTGTCGGTCGGCGCTGACCGGCAGGTCCTGTAGCCCGCGCGTTAACACTCCCCCCATCCATAACAAGGCACCTCACCCGCACCGGGCGATCCCCCCGATCGTCCGTCCGGGGTGATGCCGAGGCCGCCGCCGGGGCCGACGATTCGACGATGCTGCACGTGCGGGTGGCCAGCCCGGCGGGCCAGACGACGCAGATCGTCAGCCTGCTGGCGGACAGCCCTGGGGTCGTCAACCTGGTCGTCCTCCCCGGTGCCGCACGCGAGCCGGCGGGTGACGCGGTCCAGTTCGACCTGAGCACCGCGAGCGCGAACTCGGTGCTGCGCCAGCTCCGTGGCCTCCGGCCGGACGAGGCCGGCCCGATCGCCATCGAGGCGGTGGACGCGACGATCGGCGCCGGGCAACTGGACCGGCCGCACCGGCACGCCGACGGCGGCCGGACCTTCCAGGGAGAGACGGCGCCGGTCTGGGACCTGGTCGAGTCGAAGGTCGCCGCCGAGTCGGTCTACGCGCCGAGCTGGTACATCCTGCTGGCCCTGGCCGGCGTGATCGGCTCGGTCGGGATCCTGACCAACTCCACGATCCTGATCGTCAGCGCCATGGTCGTCGGGCCCGAGTACAGCGCGATCATCGCGGTGGCCATGGGCATCGAGCGCCGCGACCACGCGCCCGTCTGGCGCGGGCTGCGCGCCCTGGCCGCCGGATTCCTGATCGCGATCGTGGTCACGTTCGTGTTCAGCCTGCTCATCCGGCTCATCGGGCACGTGCCGGACGACTACCGGGACGGCGTGCGGCCGGTGTCCGAGCTGATCAACAGCCCGGACCTGTTCTCGGTCATCATCGCCGTGGTGGCCGGGATCATCGGGGTGGTCTCGCTCACGGAGGCCAGGGCCGGGGCGCTGATCGGCGTGTTCATCTCGGTGACCACGATCCCGGCCGCCGCCGACATCGGGCTCTCGGTGGCCTTCCAGAGCTGGCGGGCCGCCCGCGGCTCGACGTTCCAGCTCCTGCTCAACGTGGTGCTGCTGATCCTCGTCGGCGCGCTGGCCCTGCGCGTCCAGCGCCTGGTCTGGCGTGACCGAGGCTCGCATGGCTAGCCGCACCGCCTGGCCGTGTGGCCAGCCTGGGCCTGCAGCGAGCCGATCCGGTCTGTACAGAACCGACATTCCGGCCAGTCCCAATTCAGGCCCCCCATGATCCTGGTGGATTTGGGCTGCCGGCGCCCCAAATCCACCACGATCATGGACTGACAGCCCGGTAGCACGCCTGGATCATGAAATCGCCAGGCGGAGCATGTGGTGGTAGGGACCGCCGGCGCGGCTGAGGTCGGCGTGACTGCCGCGCTCGACGGCCCGGCCGTCGCTGAGCACGATGATCTCGTCCACCTGGTCCAGGCCGAGCAGATCGTGGGTGATCAGCAGCGTGCTGCGGCCCTGGCTGACGGTCAGCAGGTCGGCGGCCAGGCGGGCCCGGTTCTCGGGGTCCAGGTGCGCGGTCGGCTCGTCCAGCACCAGCACGGCCGGGTCGGACAACAGCGCCCGGGCCAGGGCCAGCCGCTGCCGCTGGCCGCCGGACAGGCTCGCGCCGTGGGCGCCGACCGGGGTGTCCCAGCCCTCCGGCAGCGACGCGATCCAGTCGGTCAGCCGGACCCTGGCCAGCGCGTCGGCCAGCTCGGCGTCGCTGGCCTGCGGCGCGCCGATCAGCAGGTTGGCCCGGATGGTGGTGTCAAACAGGTGCGCGTCCTGGGCCAGCCCCCGGATCACGGTCCGGACCTCGTCCCCGCTCAGCCGGGTCAGGTCGCAGCCGTTGAGCGTCGCGGTGCCGCCGGCCAGGTCGATGAACCGCAGCAGCACCGCTGCCACCGTGGACTTGCCCGCCCCCGTCGGCCCGAGCAGGGCGACCCGGCGGCCGGGCGTCAGGTCCAGGTCGAGCCCGTCGAGGGCCAGCGGGCCGCCCGGCCGGTAGGCCACCCGGGCTCCGCGCAGCTCCACCGTCGTGCCCGACCCGGGCCGGACGGGGAGGGGGGCCGGGCAGGCGGGCTCGGTGACCGGGTCGGGAGCGTCCAGCACGGCGGCGATGCGGCGGGCGGTGGCGCGGGACTGGCCGAGCTGGATGGCGGCAGCGGGCAGCGGGAGGACGGCCTCGAACGCGGCCAGCGCGGTCAGCGTGATCACGGCCAGCGGGACCCGGCCCAGGGCGCCCTGCCCGGTGGCGGCCACGCCCAGCACGAGCACCGCCCACAGGGTCATGCCGGAAACGATGCTGGTCAGCCCGGTGCCCAGGGCGCTGGCCCCGGCGGTGCGGCGGGCCAGCCGGGTCAGCTCGGTGTCGGCCGCCTTGACCCGCTCGACGGCGGGGCCGACGGCGCCGAAGGCGTGCAGCTCGGCCGCCCCGGCCAGCGAGTCGGTGA
>JBOHCO010000614.1:0-8578 GCA_050698895.1 Streptosporangiaceae bacterium | reverse complement strand
GCCCGGACCCGGCCCGGTGAGCGCCCGCGGCGGGCCCGGCCGGGCGCCCGCCGCCCCCTGATCTCGTCGATGACCCCGGCCCAGGGCGCGCCGGGCTGGCCGGTGACGCTGTCCGGCCGCCGCTTCCGGCACATCACGTCGGTGAGCTTCGGCGGCCTGGCGGCCCAGTTTGACGTCGTCAGCGCGACGCAGATCACGACCGTCGTGCCCAGCGGCGCGGCCAGCGGGCCTATCACCGTGACCGGAAAGGCCGGGACCGGCCGTAGCGCGACGTTCACGGTCACCCCGGCGACCACGCTGGAGCCGGGCGAGACCATGCCGCCGGGCGCGGCCCTCGTGTCCAGGGACGGCCATTTCACGCTGGCCATGCGCCGGGACGGCAACCTCACGTTCTCCGTGACCGGCACCGGGCAGGCGCTGTGGGCCACCGGCACCGCCGGGCACTCCGGCGCCTACCTGTCCATGCTGAGCAATGGCAACCTGGTGCTGTACGCCAAGAGCGGCGCCCGGACCTTGTGGTCGACCGGGACCGCCGGGCACGGCCCGGCCGACCTGGTCGCCCAGGCCAACGGGAACCTGGTCCTGTACGACGGCACGAAGCAGGTCTGGAACGCGGGCAGCCTGGACAACAAGCTCACCTCGGGCGAGACCCTGCAGCCGGGCTGGTACCTCAACTCCGGCACCGGCTACCGCCTGGTCATGCGCACCAACGGGAACCTGGCCCAGACCCACGCGGGCCGCACGGTGTGGTCCAGCGGGACCGCCGGCCACCCCGGCGCCACGCTCATCATGCGGGCCGGCGGCAACCTGGTCGTGGCCAAGGGCACGACGCTGTGGGCCAGCGGCACCGGCGGGCACTCCGGGGCCCGGCTGATCGACCAGCGCGACGGCGTGGTGGCCGTACGGGCCAGCGGCAAGGTGCTGTGGGCCAGCGGGAAGGCGCCGGCCACCGGACTCACTCTCGGCCAGTGGAAGGGCCGGGCCGGGCCGGGCGCCGCGGGCAAGTACTACGGCTACCCCTATTCCGACCCGCCCGCCTGCACCGACAAGGGCGCCTGCGACCCGGACAAGTGGGCCTTTTACCAGGGCCAGTGCACGTCCTGGGCGGCCTACGAGGTGAACCGCCTCGACCACATCGCGTTCACCAACTCCTACGGCGGCCAGGGCCGCTGGGGCAACGCCGTGGACTGGGCCGCCCGCGCGCGGGCGGTCAAGCTCACGGTGAACGCCAGGCCCGCCGTCGGGAGCGTCGCCTGGTACGGCTCGACCAAGGCGGCTCCCGACGGGCACGTGGCGTTCGTGGAGAAGGTGAGCTCACCGACCTCGATCGTCATCTCCGAGATGAACTACGACGGGGACAACGGGTTCTGGGTGCACGCCATCACCGTGAAGGCCGGCGACTGGCCGGCGGCGTTCATCCACTTCGCGGGCCACTGACGACGGGGGCCAGTACCGGCTCCACTGGGGTCGGCGCCTCGTCGCCCTCGCGGATCCCGTACCGGGCGTACACCCGCCGCAGCGGCCCCGGCGCCCACCAGTTGGCCCGGCCCAGCAGCCGCATCGTGGCCGGGACCAGCAGCACCCGCACGATGGTCGCGTCGACGATCAGGGCCACGATCATGCCGACGCCCATCAGCTTGATGAACGTGATGCCGGAGGCGGAGAACGCGCCGACGACGATGACCAGCAGCAGGGCGGCACTGGTGATCACCCCGCCGGTCCGCTGCAGGCCGCTGGCCACCGCGCCGGTGTTGTCGCCGGTCTGGTCGTAGCGCTCGCGGATCCGCGACAGCAGGAACACCTCATAGTCCATGGACAGCCCGAAGATGATGGCCAGCATCAGGATCGGCATGGACGGGTCGATGGTCCCGGTCGGGGTGAACCCGAGCAAGCCGGACAAGTGACCGAACTGGAAGATCCAGACCACCACGCCGAACGTGGCCGCCAGCGACAGCAGGTTGGCCGCGATCGCCTTGACCGGCAGCAGCACCGAGCCGAAGGCCAGGAACAGCAGCACGAAGGTGGCGGCGGCCATGGTCACGGCCATCCAGGGCACGGTGGCCGACAGGCTGGCCAGCTCGTCCACGAGCTGGGCGGTCTGCCCGCCGACGTAGGCCCGCGTGCCGGCCGGCGGGGCGACGGCGCGAACCCCGGTCACGATCTGCCGGGCGGCCGATGAGAGCGGGTCGGGGCCGTACCGCAGGTCGATCCGGGCGATGTCGCCGCGGACCCCGGTGACCTGGGCGCCGGTCACGCCCGCCACCCCGGCCAGCCGGCTGGTGTAGCCGGCGAGCTGGGCCGGGCTGGCCGGGCGGCCCGGGTCCGGGCCGCGCAGCACGACCTCGATGGGGGCGCTGGCGTTGCCAGGGAAGTTGGCGTTCAGGGCCTGGGTGACCTGGCGCGGGGCGGACGCCGCGGGCAGCACCCGGGCGTCGGTGCCGCCCCAGGAGATGCGCAGGAACGGCGAGCCGAGCGCGAGCAGCACGATCACGATCACGGCCACGAACGCCACCGGGCGGCGCATCACGCTGCTGGCCAGCCGGTACCAGGCGCCGCTGGCCTCGGGGTCCAGCCGGGTGCGGTCCTGGCTGGCCGCGGCGCTCTGGCCGGCCCTGGCCTGCCGGGCGCGGGCCCGGCGCAGCGGGTAAATGCGCAGCGACGGGATGCGCAGCGCGTTCACCCGCGGGCCGAGCGCGGCCAGCAGTGCCGGCAGCACCGTGACCGCGGCCAGCATGTCGACCAGCACCGTGGCCACGCCGCCGTAGCCCATGGAGCGCAGGAATACCTCGGGGAACAGCATCAGGCTGGCCAGCGCGGTGGCCACGGTGATACCCGACACCGCGACCGTGCGCCCGGCCGTGGCCATGGTCCGGGCCACGGCGGCCTCGACCGAGTCCTGCCGGCCCAGTTCCTCGCGGAACCGGCCCACCATGAACAGGCCGTAGTCGATGGCCAGGCCCAGGCCCAGGCCCAGGATCGTGGTGATGTTGATCGAGTAGAGGGACACCGCGGTGCCCAGGGTCAGCAGCCGCAGCGCGGTGAACGAGCCGAGGATGGCGATGCCGCCGATGGCCAGCGGCAGGCTGGCCGCGGCCAGGCTGCCGAAGATCACCAGCAGCAGGAGCAAGAGCAGCGGCATGGACAGCGTCTCGGCGCGGCTGATGTCACCGGTGACTTGTTTGTTAATTGCTTCCTCGGTCGGGATCACGCCGCCGGCCCTGGCCGTCAATCCCGGCACCGCCAGGCGGCCGGAGATGGCATCGAAGCTCTTGATCCGGGCCGCGTCGCCGCCGCCGGCCAGCTCGAGCACGGCGTAGGACTGGCGACCGCTGGCGCTGATGAAATGCGGCGACCGGGTCGACCAGTAGGTGGCGAAGGACTCCACCCGGCTGCGCGGCAGGCGGTCCAGCGTGCGGGTGACGGCCGCCCCGGTGGCGGCCGACGCCACGTCGGCCCGCGGGCTGGTGTACAGGACCACCACGTCGCCGGCATCGCGGCCGAAGGCGCGGGCGGCCAGGCTGGCCTCCCGGTCGCTCTGACTGCCCGGCGCGGTGAAGCCGCCCGCCGACTGGAGCCGGCCGAACACGCCGGTCCCCCAGACCGCGGCGAACGCCACGCACGCCACGGCCAGCACCAGGATCAGGCGTCGCCGTCGATAGACGATCCGCCCCCAGGTCTCGAACATCGGATCCTCCGTAACGCATGATCACACTAGTGAACTGCGTATACTTATACGGTGTAAACTTGGCATGCGCCGTTCACGGGTGTCAAGCTCAATTACGATCGCTGACGAGGACGAGCGGAGGTGGCGACATGGCGCAGGACACGGCGCCGGCCCCGAGCAGGCGCGACCGGGTGCGCGCCGCCACGACCCGGGAGATCCTCCAGACGGCCCGCCGCCTGCTGGTCGACCAGGGCCCCGACGCGGTCTCGCTGCGGGCCATCGCCCGCGAGATGGGCATGACGGCGCCCGCCCTGTACCGGTACTACGACAGTCACGAAACGCTGGTGAAGTACGTCGTCGCCGACATCTTCACCGAGCTCACCGCCGACCTGCGGGCGGCCATCGACGCGGCCGGGGCGGCCAGCGGCGGGGATCTGACCGAGAAGGTGATCGCGGCGGCCTGGCAGTTCCGCCGCTGGTCGCTGAGCCACCCGAAAGAGTTCAGCCTGCTGTTCGGCACCCCGCTGCCGGGCGTGAACATCGAGCGGGACGAGATCACCGCCGAGTGCGGCGGCCAGTTCGGCAATACGTTCTTCGCGCTGATCCTGGAGCTATGGCAGCGGCACCCGTTCCCGGTGCCGTCCGACGGCGAGATCGACCCCGCCCTGCTGGAGCAGCTCGGCCGCTACCGCGAAGGGCTGGCCGAGCTGGCGGCGGACCTGCCGCTGGGGCTGCTGCTGATCTTCCTGCGCTGCTGGGTGCGGCTCTACGGGATCGTGAGCCTGGAGGTGTTCGGGCACCTGGGCTTCGCGCTGGACGACGCCGCGCCGATGTTCGAGATCATGCTCACCGAGACCGCCCCGCTGATCGGCCTCCAGTACCCGCCGCCCGGGTCGGCGGCCCGCTAACCGCCGTCGGCGTCGGGCCGGCGAACGGCGCTCAGGCGACGAACGGCTCGGCGCCCGACTCAGTGGTCATGGGCCGGCCCGCGGCCGCCCAGTCCTGCATGCCGCCCGCCACGTTGACCGCGGACCAGCCGGACTGGATCAGCGCGAAGGCGGCCCTGGCCGAGCGTGCGCCCGACCGGCAGATCACGTAGACGGTCTGGTCCCTGGGGACCTCAGCCCCGCGGTCGCCGAGCTGCCCGAGCGGGATGTGCGTGGCCCCGGGGGCATGGCCGGCGGTCCACTCGTCGTCCTCGCGCACGTCGAGCAGCCACGCGCCGTCCGGCACGCTCGCGGCCGGTACCTCGGCTGACGGGTCCGCCACCTTCGCTCACCTGCTTCGCTAGGGCCCGCGCAGACGAGGGGCGGCCTGGGCCGGACCGGCGCCCGCATTCGATTGCGGGTGCCCACCGACACCTTACGGTCTATCGCCGTCACACGTAGTAACGCTTTAGCAACACACTTGCGTGGCGCACGGCCCGGTTTCGTGATCCCGTAAAGTGAGCGGGCGATGGCACCGCAAACGCTTCTGGATCATGAAATACACGACGCTGTGATCATCAGGGACGCCCGGCCTGGCGAGCTGGCCGAGGTGGGCGACCTGCGGGTGGCGGCCTACCGGGCCGACGGCTTCCTGTCCGAGACCTCAGCGTACGCCGCGCGACTGCGGTCGCTGGGCGGCGACGGCACGGGCACCGTGCTCGTCGCGGTCCAGCAGGACACCATCCTCGGAACGGTGATGATCCAGGGCGGGCCGCAGGCGGGCGAGATTGTCCAGGGGACGGACGAGGCCGAGGTGCGGGCGCTGGCCGTGGCCAAGCAGGCGCAGGGCCGCGGAATCGGCCGGGACCTGCTGCAAGGCGCCATCGGACGGGCCGCGGAGCAGGGCATCCGGCACCTGGTGCTGTGCACGCAGCAGGAGATGCGCACCGCCCACCGGCTCTACGAGCGGACCGGGTTCCGGCGGCTGCCGGAACGGGACTGGTCGCCTCAGCCCGGGGTCACGCTGATCGCCTACGGACTGCGCCTGGGCCAGCCGCCGACCCAGCGGCCCGGCGCTGCCTAGAGCCGGTACTGACTAGCCCGGTGCTGCCTGGGCCGGTGCTGTCTGGGCCGGGCTGTCTGGGCCTGCGACCGCCTAGCGCGTGTTGTGGTCCTCGGACCGGGCGCCGGCGGCCTCCTTCTCGGCCGAGGCCGCCGCGGCCGCTTCCTCGCGGGCCGCGTTGTTCACCCTGCGCAGGCGCCGGGCCATGGACCGGAACACAAAGTACAGGACGACGCCCATCCCGAAGATGACCAGGAATCCGAGCGTTCCTGGCTGGTCGAGCAGGCTCGTCGACCCCGAGGCCAGGACCGTCACAGGCTTACCCTCTCCCTCACCCCCGCGAACAGGTCGTCCTCGGGAATTTCAGTATCCACCAAGGACCGGGCCAGGTGATAATCCTCGGTCGGCCACCCGGCCCGCTGGACCTCGATGGGGCACGCGAACCAGGAGCTCTCCGGGTCAATCTGAGTCGCGTGGGCGATCAGCGCCTGGTCGCGGACCTCGAAGTAATCCGCGCACGGCACCTTAGTGGTGATCTCCAGCGGCGGCCGCTCCGGGTCCTGCTTCCACTCGGCCAGTCGCTGGCCGTAGGGCGACTCCAGGCCGAGTGAGACCATCTGCTCGTGCAGGGCGGTGAACTTGGCCAGGTGGAAGGTCACGAAGTAGTACAGCTTGAGCGGCTGCCAGGGCTCGCCGGTGCCCGGATACCGGTCCGGGTCGCCCGCCGCCTCGAAGGCCTCGACCGAGACCTGGTGGGTCTTGATGTGGTCGGGGTGCGGGTAGCCGCCGTTCTCGTCGTAGGTCAGCAGCACGTGCGGCCGGAACTCGCGCACGGCCTGCACCAGCGGCCGCGCCGCGGTCTCCAGCGGCTCCAGGGCGAAGCAGCCGTCCGGCAGCGGCGGCAGCGGGTCGCCCTCGGGCAGCCCGGAGTCGGTGAAGCCCATGAAGTGCTGCTCGACGCCGAGGATCTCGCGGGCCCTGGCCATCTCGGCCCGGCGGACGCTGGCCAGGTTGGCTCGGATCTCGGGCCGCTCCATGGCCTTGTTCAGGATGTCACCGCGCTCTCCGCCGGTCATGGTGCACACCAGGACCTCCGCTCCGGCGCGCACGTAGCGCGCCATCGTCGCGGCGCCCTTGCTCGACTCGTCGTCGGGGTGAGCGTGCACGGCCATCAGCCGCAGCGGGCAGGAGCGCGCGCCGGGGGCCCCGGCATTCGGCGGGCACCGCTCGGCGTCTGGCTCGGAACTAACGGCAGGCAACAGGAATCCCCTTCAGCAACAACTCACGGGCAGATGACATGACGGGCCGAGAGGAAAAAGTCCCGCTCTGCGGGCATCCGGCCGGCCCGCCGGCGAACCACACGGGAGGCTATTGTGCAGCACAACAAGCCCTGCCACCGAAGGCATTCCCGCGTCTGGGGGGCAGCTCGAGCGCCTCGCCAGGCCACCAAGACCATTGACAAGGTACTACTTACTCGCCGAGCCTTGTTAGCCTCGAAGGATTACCCCCAACCGGGTCCGACTGGACCCCGCGGAAGACAAGCTCCGCATCCACGCGAGGAGTACCCGTGACCGAAACCCGCGATGACACCGTCACCTGGCTCACTCAGGAGGCGTACGACCGGCTTAAGGCCGAGCTCGATCACCTTTCGGGTACGGGCCGCATCGAGATCGCTCAGAAGATCGAGGCTGCCAGGAGTGAGGGCGATCTCAAGGAGAACGGCGGCTACCACGCGGCCAAGGAGGAGCAGGGCAAGCAGGAAGCCCGGATTATCAAGCTTACGAATATCCTGGACAGCGCACGGGTCGGCATCGCTCCGCGCACCGAGGGCGTCGTGGGGCCCGGCATGACGGTGACGGTGCGGTTCCAGGGCAACGATGACGAGGTGACGTTCCTGCTGGCATCCCGCGAGGAAAGCGGCTCGCCGATCGACGTTTACTCACCGCGCTCGCCGCTGGGCCAGGCCATCTCGGGCAAGAAGGTGGGCGAGTCGGCCACTTACAACCTGCCCAACGGCCGGGCCGCGACGGTCGAGATCCTGGAGGCGGTCCCGTACGGCGGGATGTAGCTCGCTGGGCGCTTCGCGCCCGGAACGCGCCCGTGGGGGCGGGCCTGCCGGCTGGCGGGCCCGCCCCCGCTCGGTGCAGGGCCCACGACAATTAACAAATGTGCCCGGGCGGCCCGGGAGCGAGCCGGCTAGCCGACCAGCTGCGACTCGGAGGGCGGCGTGATCGCCTCGGCCGGCGCCTCGGACCGGCCGCGCAGCGGGATCTCCCGGATCAGCCAGGCCAGCACGAAGACCAGGGCCGCGGTCGGGACGGCCCAGATGAACACCCCGTCCACGCCGTGCTGATGCCGGCGAGGGCGGCGTGCCGGATGGCGGCGGGCAGCTGGTTGATCGTGGCCGGGTCGAGCTGGCCGGTGCTGGTGTGCAGGTGCACGCCGGGAGCTGAGCGCTCAGCGACTCGGTCAGCCGGCGGGCGAAGATCACGCCCAGGTGGGTGAGCATGTACATGGCGAACGTCATGATCGCGCCGCCGACGATGGGCAGCGCCTTGTAGCGCCCGGTCTTGGTGGTGATCTGGCCGCCGATGATCGAGGTCACCGTGGACCCCAGCAGCAGCGGGATCAGCAGCAGGCCGCTGGTGGTGGCCGAGGCGTGCTGGACGGTCTGCTGGTAGAGCGGCAGGAAGTCAGCGCCCCGAACAGGGCCAGGCCGAGCAGGAAGCTCATCGCGGTCGACAGCGAGAAGTTCAGGTTCTTGAACACGTGCAGGGCAGGACCGGCTCGGCCGCCCTGGCTACGAGAAGACATCGCTGCGCGAGATCGCCGAGCGCCTCAACGTCACCAAGGCCGCCCTCTACTACCACTTCAAGTCCAAGGAAGACATCGTCGCCAGCCTGGTCGAGGACTACGTCAGCCAGA
>JBOHCO010000613.1:0-2940 GCA_050698895.1 Streptosporangiaceae bacterium | reverse complement strand
GTCCTGGCCGACCCAGCCGGGCGAGGCCCAGTTGGCGTCGTTGTAGGTGCCGCACCGGTTGGCCGAGTCCGGCTGGGTCAGCGTGCACGGCAGGAAGGTGATGCGGTGGGGGCCGGCGGCCGCGGGGCCGCGGCGGGTCAGCGGGTGCGGGGCGGCGGGGCGGGCATGGCCAGCCGCTGACCGGCCATCTGGGTGCCGGCCTGCTTGGTCCGCCGCAGCACGGGCGAGATCACCAGCTGCCGGACCCCGGCCGCCGCGCTGACCTTCGTGGACACGTACCGGTACAGGTCCTCGACGTCCCGGCACAGGATCGACGCGGCCAGGTTGGCCGAGCCGCTGACCGCGGCCGCGAACGCGACCTCGGCGTGCCCGGCGAGCTGCTCGCCCACCGCGGCCAGGCTGCCCGGCTCAACCGTCAGCCAGAGGTAGGCCGGGGCCGTGAAGCCCATCAGCCCGCTGGCCAGGTCCACGTCGAAGTAGAGGATGCCCGCGCGACGCAGCGCCTCCAGGCGCCGGGTGACCCGGCCCACGGTCGTGCCCGCCGCCGCGGCCAGTGCCGCATAGGTGACCCGGCCGTCCACGGCCAGCTCGTCGAGCAGCGGGCCGTCCTCCGGCCGCAGTCTCACGGGCTCGGTCACCGGCTCGCCCGGCCCCGCCTCATCCGGCCGGCCCGCCAGCATCGCCTCGACCTGATCGGGGCGCAGCACGTCGCCGTAGCCGGTCCAGTCGGTGGAGGCCCCGCCCACGAACCGGTGCAGGACCGCGTACACCTCCATGGTCAGCACCTGGCTGGTCGCGGGCAGCCGCTGCAGCAGCAGCTCGTCGCGCTGCTCGGCGCTGCGCGAGCGAACCGAGCAGACGATCTCCGAGCCGCCCGCCGTCAGCGTGACCCAGGAGACGTCGTCGCGCCGGGCGAGCGCCTCGGCCAGCCGCCCGACCCCGCCGGGCCGGCAGCCGACCCGCACCATCCACTCGGACTGGCCCACCGACCGCGGTTCGACCAGGCCGATGACCCGCAGCAGGCCCTCGCCGCGTAGCCGGCGGTAGCGCCGGGCCACCGTCTGCTCCGACGCGCCGAGCACCTCGGCGATCCGGCTGAAGCCCGCGCGCGGGTCGATCTGAAGCGCCTGGATGATCTCTCGCTCCATATCATCAAACACGGCTGAATCATACGCTGGAGGGCTAGTCATGGAGGAAACATGCGCTGTAAAGCCGCTGGATGGCGATGAACACCCGCGATCGGCCACCGTCATCAGGTCGGCCCAACCAAAGAAGGAGCCTTCCGATGCGCAAGTGGATGCCGCTGGTCGCGGTGTGCCTGGGCACGTTCATGCTGCTGGTCGATGTCACCATCGTGACCGTCGCGCTGCCGGACATGGCCGTTGACCTGAAGACCTCGTTCTCGTCCCTGCAATGGGTCGTGGACATCTACACCCTCATCCTGGCCGCGCTGCTGCTGGCCATGGGCTCGGTGGCCGACCTGTACGGCCGGCGCCGCCTGTACCTCGGCGGCCTGGTCGTGTTCGCGCTGGCTTCCCTGGCCAGCGGGCTGGCCGGCAACACGGCCCTGCTGATCGCGGCCCGGGGTCTGCAGGGCATCGGCGGCGCGGCCATGTACGCGACCACTATCGCCCTGCTCAGCTCGTCCTACCACGGCCGCGACCGCGGCGTCGCCTTCGGCGTGTGGGGTGCGGTGTCCGGCGCGGCCGCGGCGGCCGGCCCGACTTGCCTGGCCTGCTCACCTTCACCGTCGGCGTCGCGGCCGTGACCTACGGCCTGATCCGGGCCGCGGCGCACGGCTGGGGCAGCGGCGCCACCCTCGGCCTGCTCGGTCTCGGGCTGGCCGCCTTCGCCGCGTTCGTCTTCATCGAGCGGACCCGCCAGCGCGGCGGCGCCGGCGTGCTGCTGGACCTTGCCCTGTTCCGCCGCCCGGCCTTCTGCGGCGTGATGATCGCGGCGCTGCTGCTCAACGCGGCCGCGTTCGCCTACCTGCCTTACACCTCACTGTGGCTGCAGACGGTGCTCCGGCTGACGCCGGTCCGGGCCGGCCTGGTCGGCTCGGCGCCGCTGTCGCTCGCGGCGTTCGTCATCAGCGCGCTGATCGGCCGGTTCCTGCACAGCCGGTCCCCGCGCTGGATCATCGGTGGCGGGCTGGCGCTGGTCGGCGCGGGTGCGCTCCTCCAGGCCACGCTCAGCGGCCAGTCGGGCGACCTGGCCCTGCTGCCGGGACTGATCGTCGCGGGCATCGGTGTCGGCCTGGCCACCCCGCCCCTGGTGTCGAGCGCGATGGCCGCGGTGCCGCCGCGCAGCGCGGGCATGGCGGCGGGCGCGGTGAACACCGCCCGCCAGCTCGGCTTCACCTTCGGGGTCGCGGTGGTGGGCGGCGTGTTCTCCGCCCGCGTCGCCCGGCTGCTGGACGCCGCTCGCACCGCCAGCGCCGGCGGCACCGCCAGCCCGGGGAACGCCGGCGGGCACGGCGGCATCGGCGGCATCGCCCCGGCGGTCTCCGGAGGTCAGGCTCAGGCCGTGCTGGCTCATGCGCCCGGCGCCCAGCGCGGCCTTCTCGACCAGCTCATCCACGCCGCGACGGCGTCGGGCCTGAACCAGGCCCTGCTGGTGGCCGGCCTGCTGGGCCTGGCCGCCGCGCTCGTCACCATCGTCACCGTGCGGCGCCCGGTCCAGCCCCATGCTCGGGACCAGCACGCGCCGGCCGGGCGGGAGCCCGGCGCTCAGGCCACCGCCAGCCCCGAGCCCGCCGATGCCTGACCGGCCGCTGCCGTGGCGGTCCGGGGCATGGCTATCGTTATCGCGTCTTGGTTGGGTGGTGCCGAGTGGGCGAGCTGGACTAATGAAGGGCCGTAGCAAATTGAACGGGCTGCACAAGACGATGATCCGGCTCGCCGACGGGCGGGAGCTGACCTACTACGACACCGCCGCCGA
>JBOHCO010000612.1:0-10420 GCA_050698895.1 Streptosporangiaceae bacterium | reverse complement strand
GGCCGGGGCCGCACGCGCAGCACCCGGTCGTGGCGCGACACGCGGCCGGCGGCGCTGCGCAGCACCAGGTGCACGTTGACGCCGCCGATGCCCATGGCGCTGACACCGGCCAGCCTGCTGCCGGCGGGCCACTCCTCGGGCACCTCGGGCAGCCAGAACGGGGCGTCGCCGCTGCGCAGCAGCGGATGCGGCCGGACGACCCCGGTGGTTGGCGGGATGATGCCGGTGCCCAGAGCCAGCACGGTCTTGATCAGCCCGGCGGCGCCGGCCGCGGCCTTGGCGTGCCCGATGTTGGCCTTGATCGAGCCGAGCGCGGCGGTCTGCCGGGCGTCGGCGCGCAGCTCGGCCAGCGCGGTGAGCTCGGCCTCGTCCGCGGTCGGGGTGCCACCGCCGTGGCCCTCGATGAGCCGGACGTCGCCGGGATCGGCGCCGGCGCGCTCGTAGGCCCGGCGCAGGGCCAGGAGCTGGCTGCTGGCGTCGGAGGCGACCACGCCGGGCATCCCGCCGGCCGAGGTGCCCCAGCCGATGATCTCGGCGTAGACCGGGAGGCCGGCCTGCCGGGCCTGCGCGGTCCGCATCAGCACGACGATGCCGCAGCCCTCGCCGGGCAGGTAGCCGGTGGGCCGCTCGTCGTAAATGCGCATGGTGCCGTCGGGCCCGCCCGGGGCCCGGTCAGCGGTCGCGTCGGCCTGGGCGATCAGCTCGAGCGGGTCGAGGCTGAGGTCGACGCCGCCCGCCAGCGCCACGTCGATGTCCCGCGCGACCAGTGCGGCGCAGGCCGACGCGACCGCCTGGAGCGAGGACGCGAACGCGCCGTCGACGGCGTGGCCGCCGCCCCGGAAGCCGAAGTAGCTGCTGATCCGGGCCGGGATCGTCATGTCCGCGCTGGCCGCGCTCTCGCCCAGCCGGGGGAGCGGGGCCAGGTACCTGGCGGCGGCGTGCCGGAGCACCCGGCGGGCCCGGTCGGCCGGGACGTCCCCGGCGAACAGCGACTCGCCGAGTACCCGCCGCACGTAGGGCCAGCGCAGCCGCAGGGCGCTGGCCCGCGAGGCATCGCCGGCCAGGGAGTTGCCGATGATCACGCCGATGCGGTCGCGGTCCAGGCCGGTGCCGCCGGGGAAGCCGGCGGCGGCCAGCGCGCGGGCGGCCGTCTCCAGGGCCAGCCAGTGCGCGGGATCGGTGGCCGCGTACACCGGCACCGGGATCCGGAAGGCCTCCTGGTCGAACCGCCAGCCTTCGATCAGCCCGGCCCGCGGGCCGGGCGCAGCGGCCGAGTTGCCGAGCCCGGTCAGCAGCCCCGCCTCGGCGCCGTGGTGGACGGCGACATCCGGCTGGTCGGCGGCCTCGAAGGCGGCCAGGTCCAGGCGGCTGGGCGGCACCCGGCGGAACGCCCGCCTGCCGGTCAGGATGGTGTCCAGCAGGGTGGGCGGGTCGTCGGCGTCCGGGAACCGGCAGGCCAGGCCGATCACGGCCACCGAGTCGGCGCCGACCGCGGGCCCGGAGGACTCAGCCACGGCGCCGCCCCGACCGGGCCGGGAGGCTGGCCCCCGCCAGCCGCCAGAAAGCGGCGGATAGCCCGGCTTTCCCCCAGGGCTCGGTTTGTGCCGAGAGCCCGGTTTCCGCGCACGACTCAGTTTCCATTATCCCCCGCTAATGGCCTAATTTCCCCGTGGGCCAATAGCGGCCCATCGCCCTTAGCCTGGCATGCGGCACGTCACGGACATCATTCCCTGGCACGGGCGTGCCCCCGGCCGGCCAGGACGATGATCGCGCGAATCAATAAGGACGGGTGTCACGTCATTATTAGCGGAGTCATCGCGGCGGTCAAGATGAACTCAGCGATTGCGCTCTTTCGCTGCTAATGGCTGTTCTGCAAGGCACGGGCGTAGTCGCCGGATACATTATCGATCGGGGCAATGGGCGGGTTCGGGCGGGCCTGCTACCGCACGAGGCTGATGATCCGGGCCGGCACGTACACCACCCGGCCGGGCGGCCCGCCCAGGGCCTCGCGCACCGCGGGCAGGGCCAGCACCGCCTCGGTCACCTCGGCCTCGGGCGCGGCGGGGCCGACCTCGACCCGAGCGCAGACCCGGCCATTGACCTGAACCGGGATCGTGACGGCATCCGGGACCAGGGCGGCCGGGTCAGGCGCGGGCCAGTGCTGCCGGTGCACCGATTCCGACTCGCCGGATAGTGACCACAGTTCCTCGGACAGGAAAGGCTCGATCGGTGCCAGCAGGAGCACGATAATGCGCCGGGCGTGATTCCACTCGGCATCGCTCATCTTGCTCGCGGAATCGCGCAGCCAGTTTGTCAGCGACATCAGTTCCGCGATAGCGGTGTTAAATTTCAGGTTCTCGATATCATGGCTGACCTTCTCTATGGCCCGGTCGAGGGTCCGCATATCGACTCCGCCAGGACCGCCCGGGCTCGGCCGGGTGAGCAGGTCGAACAGCCGCGTGTTAAACCGCACGACGCCATTGAGCGATCGGTCGCTGAAGTCGCCGCCCTGCTCCCACGGGCCGCAGAACAGCAGGTAGCCGCGCAGGTTATCGGCGCCCACCCGGTCGATGTACTCGTCGGGGTTGACGACGTTGCCGCGGCTCTTACTCATCTTGGCCCCGCCCGAGATGATGAGGCCGTGCAGGCGCAGCCGGCGGAAAGGCTCGGCGAAGGGCAGGTGACCCAGGTCGTGCAGGGCCCTGGTCACGAACCGCGCGTAGAGGTGGTGGCGGGTGGTGTGCTCCCGGCCGCCGGCGTACATGTCCACGGGCAGCATCTGCCGGGTCAGTTCCGGGTCCCAGGGCACGTCGGAGCAGTCGCGAGACGGATAACGCAGGAAATACCAAGACGATTCAACAAATGTGTCCAGCACGTCCGTTTCCCGCCGGGCTGGTCCGCCGCACGCCGGGCAGGTCGTGTGCACGAAGTCGGGCACTGTGGCCAGCGGCGACAGGCCCGTGCCGGCCGGCCGGAAGTCGTCGATGTCGGGCAGCACCACCGGCAGCTCGGACTCGGGGACCGGCTGCTCGCCGCAGGCCTCGCAGTACACAATCGGGATCGGCGAGCCCCAGTAGCGCTGCCGCGACACCAGCCAGTCATGCAGCCGGTACTGGATCGCGGGGCCGCCCAGGCCCAGCGCGCCCAGCCGGGCGGCGATCCGCTCGCGGGCGGCGGCGCTGGTCAGCCCGTCGAACTCGCCAGACCCGGTCAGCACGCCATCGCGCTCGTCGGCGGCGTCCGGCTCGGCCGCGGGCGCCCCGTCGGCGGGCCCGATCACGGTGCGGACCGGCAGGCCCAGCCGCCGGGCGAACTCGTAGTCCCGCTGATCGTGGGCCGGGACGCCCATCACCACCCCGGTGCCGTAGTCGGCCAGCACGTAGTCGGCCACCACCACCGGCAGTTCCTCGCCGGTCAGCGGGTGCGCGGCCCGGACGTCGGTGCGGACGCCCGGATTCCCCCGGCCCGCGCTGGCCAGCCGGTCGGTGCCCAGGCGAGCCCGGGCCTGCGCGGCGTAGGCGCGGATCTCGTCGCCGTTGGCCGAGGCGTCGGCCAGCTCCGCCGCCACGGGATGCTCGGGCGCCACCGCGACGAACGTCACGCCGAGCAGGGTGTCCGCGCGGGTGGTGAACGCGGTCAGCTCGCCCGGCGGCCCCTGGCGAAGCCCCGGGCTAGCACCGTGCAGCGCAAACGTCACCGACACCCCTGCCGACCGGCCGATCCACTCCTGCTGGAGGCGCTTGGACAGCTCCGGCCAGTCCAGCTCGGGCAGGGTGTCCAGCAGCACGTCGGCGTAAGCGGTGATGCGCAGGAACCACTGCTTCATGACCTTCGGCGTCACCACCGTGCCGCAGCGCTCGCACGCGTCGCCCTCGACCTGCTCGAAGGCCAGGACGGTCAGGCAGGACGGGCACCAGATGACCGGGGCCTCGCGGCGCACCGCCAGCCCGGCCCGGTACAGCTGCAGGAAGATCCACTGTGTCCAGTGGTAGTAGCGCGGGTCATCGGTGCGCAGCTCGGTGTCCCAGGTCCAGTTGGCGCCCACCCGCTCGAGCTGGCGGCGGTAATTGCGGGTGGCCCGGTCGGTCAGGACCTTCGGGTTCTCGCCGATCTTCAGCGCGAAGTTCTCGGTGTGGATGCCGAGGGAATCCCAGCCCATGGGCTGGTAAACCTGACGGCCGTTCATGGTGAGATACCGCCCCAGCGTGTCCGCGCCGCAGTAGGTATACACGTGCCCGACGTGCAGGCCCTCCGCGGACGGATACGGGAACTCCACCAGGTTGTAGAACTTGGCGGCCGGGTCGACCGCGCCGAGGTCGAAGTGCGCGGGCGGGTGTGCGTGCCACCGCTGGCGCCACTTCGCCTCGACCGCGCGGAAGTCGTAGCCCATGCTGCGTCTTACCAGATCCGGCGGCCGCCGGGCGAGCGGTTTCCTGGCCACTGGCCTGCTGGGGATGCGCTACCCTGACTCCATGCGTTTCGCCCGGCTGCTCCTTACCTAGCCGCGCCGACTTTCCTGCTCGTTGGCGCGGCTCCCCTCCTGACCGGCATCGGCGGGGGGTTCTTTCTTTGCAGCAAGCAGCAGCTGTAGCAAGCAGCAGCCAGGCCGGGGCCGATCCGGACCTCACCACCTCGCGAGGAGTCATGACAGCCGCCGATAATGCGGACCGGTCGCACTACGATCCGCGTGCCATCCAGGAGAAGTGGCAGGAGCGCTGGCCAGCGCTGGACCTGTTCCGGGCCAGCGACGACCCGGCCGACCCGCGGCCGCGCACCTACGTGCTCGACATGTTCCCCTACCCGTCGGGGGACCTGCACATGGGCCACGCCGAGGCGTACGCGATCGCGGACGCGATGGCGCGGTACTACGTCCAGCGCGGGCACAACGTGCTGCACCCCATCGGCTGGGACTCCTTCGGCCTGCCGGCCGAGAACGCGGCCATCCGGACCAACTCGCACCCGGCTGACTACACCTACCGGAACATCGAGACCCAGGCCGCCTCGTTCCGGCAGTACGCGCTGTCGTTCGACTGGAGCCGGCGGCTGCACACCAGCGACCCGGAGTACTACCGCTGGACCCAGTGGCTGTTCCTGCGCTTCTACGAGCGCGGCCTGGCCTACCGCAAGGACGGCTACGTCAACTGGTGCCCGGTCGACCAGACGGTGCTGGCCAATGAGCAGGTGATCGCGGGCAAGTGCGAGCGGTGCGGCGCCGAGGTCATCCGCCGCACGCTGACCCAGTGGTACTTCAAGATCACCGAGTACGCGGACCGGCTGCTGGCGGACATGGAGCCGCTGGAGGGCCAGTGGCCCGACCGGATCCTGCTGATGCAGCGCAACTGGATCGGCCGCAGCCAGGGCGCCGAGGTTTCGTTCGTGATCGAGGGCCGCGACGAGCCGGTCACCGTGTTCACCACGCGGCCGGACACCCTGTACGGGGCGACGTTCTTCGTCGTCGCGGCGGACTCCCCGCTGGCCCAGGAGCTGTGCGCGCCGGAGCACCTGGGCGAGCTGGACCGCTACCTGGACGACGTGCGCAAGCTGACCGACATCGAGCGCCAGTCGGCCGAGCGCGAGAAGACCGGCGTGTTCCTGGGCCGGCAGGCGATCAACCCGGTCAACGGCGAGCGGATCCCGGTGTGGGCCGCCGACTACGTGCTGCCCGACTACGGCACCGGCGCCATCATGGCGGTGCCCGCGCACGACCAGCGCGACCTGGACTTCGCCCGCAGGTTCGGGCTGCCGGTGCAGATCGTCGTCGACGCTCCCCAGCCCGGCCCCGCGTGGCCCGACCCGGCGGAGACCGGGGTGGCCACGCCGGGCGAGGGCCAGCTGGTGAACTCGGGCCCGCTGGATGGCCTGGACAAGGCCGCGGCAATCGCGCGGATCACCGAGATGCTGGCCGAGCGGGGCACCGGCCGGGGCGCGGTCAACTACCGCCTGCGGGACTGGCTGGTCTCCCGCCAGCGGTTCTGGGGCGCGCCGATCCCGATCGTCTACTGCGACGGCTGCGGCGAGGTCCCGGTGCCCGACGAGCAGCTGCCGGTGCTGCTGCCCGACCTGCGCGGCCAGGACCTGGCCCCCAAGGGCGTGTCACCGCTGGCCGGCGCCGGCGATTGGGTCGCCGCGGAGTGCCCCAAGTGCGGCGGACCCGCCCGGCGGGACACCGACACCATGGACACCTTTGTTGATTCGTCCTGGTATTACCTGCGTTACTGCTCGCCTGGCTTCGAGAGCGGCCCGTTCGAGGTCGATTCGGTCCGCCGCTGGGCCCCGATCGACCTGTACGTCGGCGGCGTGGAGCATGCCATCTTGCACCTGCTGTACAGCCGGTTCTTCACCAAGGTGCTGTACGACATGAAGATGGTGGACTTCGCCGAGCCGTTCACGGCCATGATGAACCAGGGGCAGGTGATCAACCACGGCAAGTCCATGTCGAAGTCCCTGGGCAACGGCGTGGACCTGGGCCAGCAGCTGGCCGCGCACGGCGTGGACGCGATCCGGCTGACGATGATCTTCGCCAGCCCGCCCGAGGACGACATCGACTGGGCCGACATGCGGCCGGAGGCGTCGGTCAAGTTCCTGGGCCGGGTGATGCGGGTGGCCGGCGATGTCGCGGCGGCCGGTGCTCCGGCCGCGGACGCGCCAGGCAACCTGGGGCTGCGCAAGGTCACCCACCGGACCATCGACGAGGTCACCCGGCTGATCCAGGGGACCCGGCTGAACGTGGCCGTCGCGCGCCTGATGGAGCTGGTCGGCGCCGCCCGCCGGGCCATCGACAGCGGCCCTGGCGCCGCCGACCCGGCCGTCCGCGAGGCGGCCGAGACGCTGGCCATCCTGCTGTCGCTGTTCGCGCCCTACACGGCCGAGGAGTGCTGGGAGACGCTCGGCCACGAGCCCTCTGTGGCCACGGCCGGCTGGCCGGAGGCCGACCCGTTGCTGCTGGTGGAGGACACCGTCACCTGCGTGGTCCAGGTGGACGGCAAGGTCCGGGACCGGCTGGAGATCCCGGCCGGGATCGGCGAGGACGAGCTGCGCGAGCTGGCGCTGGCCACCGACGGGGCCAGCCGCGCGCTGGCCGGCCGCGGGGTCCGCACGGTCATCGTCCGGCCGCCCAAGCTGGTCAATATCGTCTCGGCCTGAGCGTCAGCTCAGCCCAGACCGCTTTGCCGGGTTCGGCCTGGTACACGCCCCAGTCGCTGGCCATGGTGTCCACGATGACGAACCCGAAGCCGGACTCGTCCAGGGACTCCGGCACGCGCGGCTGCGGCGGGCGGGGGTCGGTGTCGCGGACCTCGATCCGCAAGGTGGACCCGGCGCAGGTCAGGCTCAGGACCAGGCCAGGGCCGCCCTGGCCGTCGAGATCGTGCCGGGCGTGGCAGACCGCGTTGGCGACCAGCTCCGAGACCAGCAGCACGGCGTCGTCGGCCTCGCCCAGGCCCCAGTAGGCCAGCGTCCGCCGCACCGCGCAGCGCGCGGCACCGGCCGACTCGGCCTGCGGCGGCAGGCTGACCTGGCGCATCAGGCAGCTGGGATCCGCCTCCAGCACGGTCTGCATGGTCTCGGCAAGCCTTCCTGGTTGCTGAGCGGCCCTTGCGTGGTCGCTGCCCGTCAGTTCAGCCTCGGCCCGGCGGGCCCGCCCCGGCGACGGGAGAACTACCTGCTTAGGTACCTGTCCGTGGGCCCGGCGGCCGGATTGCCGGCCCGGACGAGCGGGCAGATATGTTCCAAGATCGGGGGCCAGTCAGACTCAACACGCTCGCCGCGCCGGGTACACTTCCGGCGGCGAGCCGCGGGGTGCCATGGCAGTTGCCGCGCGGGGCAGGGCGGGAAACCTGCCTCTGGAGCTGAGCAGCTTCGTCGGCCGCCGTCGCGAGGTGGCCGGGGCGAAGCGGACGCTGGCTGCTTCCCGCCTGCTCACCCTGATCGGCGTGGGCGGGGTGGGCAAGACCAGGCTGGCCCTGCGCACGGCGGCCGAGGTCCAGCGGGCCTTCGACGACGGGGTGTGGCTGGTCGAGCTGGACCAGCTGCACGACCCGGCCCTGGTGGCGCACACCATCGCCGTCACGCTCGGGCTGGGGGAGCAGCCGGGCCAGCCCACGATCACGTCGGTGACCGAGTACCTGGCCCCGCGGCGCCTGCTGCTCGTGCTGGACAACTGCGAGCACCTGGTCGAGGCCTGCGCCGGGCTGACCGAGGCCGTCCTGCTGGCCGCGCCCGACGTGCGCGTGCTGGCGACCAGCCGCGAGCCGCTGGGCGTCCGCGGGGAGGCGACCCAGCTCGTGCCCTCGCTCACCGTCCCCGATCCGCAGGAATGCCGCTCCTGGACGGAGCTGTCCTCGTATGAGGCGGTCAGCCTGTTCGCGGACCGGGCGGCGGCGGTACTGTCCGGGTTTGAGGTGGACGGCGGCAACCAGGACGCGGTGGTCGAGATATGCGACCGGCTCGACGGCCTGCCGCTGGCCATCGAGCTGGCCGCGGTCCGGCTGCGGGCGCTGTCCCCCCAGCAGATCGCCCAGCGGCTGTCTGACCGGTACCGCCTGCTGAGCACCGAGCTGCGCGGGGCGCCGACCCGCCAGCAGACGCTCCGCTCGTGCATCGAGTGGAGCTACGACCTGTGCTCGGCCACGGAACGACTGCTGTGGGCCAGGGCCTCGGTGTTCGCGGGCGGCTTCGAGCTGAACGCGGCGGAGGAGATCTGCGCCGGCGACGGCCTGGCCCCCGAGGACCTGCTGGACGTGGTGACCGCCCTGGTCGGCAAGTCGATCCTGATCCGGGACGAGCACCGCGCGGTGGTCCGGTACCGGCTGCTGGAGACCATGCGCGAGTTCGGCCAGGAGAAGCTGCGCGAGACCGGCCAGTACCCGGCCCTGCGCGAGCGGCATATGCGCTGGTATGAGCAGCTGGTCCGGCGGGCCGAGGCGGACTGGGTCAGCCCGCGCCAGGTGGCCTGGTTCGACCGCCTGGACCGCGAGCACCCCAACGTGCAGGTGGCCCTGGACTACTGCCTCACCGAGCCGGCCCAGGTGGAACCGGCCCTGCGGATCCTGGTCGCGCTGTACCACTTCTACTGGTGGGGCCGGTCCTGGGGCCGGGAGGGCCGGCACTGGTTCCGCCAGGCCCTGGCCCACCCCGAGCCGTCCACGCCCATCCGGGCCATGGCGCTGCTCGCGGAGAGCTCGCTCGCCCAGGCGGACGGCGACGTCGAGCCGGCCCGCCGCGGGACCGACGAGGGCTGCGCGCTGGCCGAAAGGCTCGGGGACACCGGGAGCCGGGCCTTCGGCCGCTACGTGGCCGGGTCGGCCGAGCTGTACCGCGGCGACATCACCGGTGCGATCGCGACCTGCCAGGACGGGCTCGCCGCGCTGGCGCCGGGGGCCTACCTCACGATCCGGCTCAACCTGCTGCTCATCCTGGCCATCGCGGCCGGGGTGGCCGGCGACGAGCAGCGGGCCACGGCCTGGCACAAGGAGATGCTGGCCATCAGCGAGCCCGCCGGGGAGTGCTTCCACCGGGCCTACGCGCTGTGGGCACTCGGGCTCCTGGCGCTGCGCCAGGACGACCTGGACCGCGCGGCCGGCCTCCAGCACGAAGCCCTGCGACTGCGCCGCGGCCTGAAGGAGCTCACCGGGACCGGCTGGAGCCTGGAGTCGCTGTCCTGGGTCGAGGCGGCCGCCGGGCAGCCCGAGCGGGCCGCGGCGCTGCTGGGCGCGGCCGACCGCCTGTGGGAGATCATCGGCCGGCCGGTCCAGGCCTACCAGCACCTGGTGCCCTACCACGACGCCTGCGAGCAGACCGCGCGGCAGGCGCTGGGCGACGAGAAGTTCCAGGCCGCCTGGCTGCGCGGCCGGGGCCTGAGCACCGACGACGCGATCGCCTTCGCCCTGGACGAGAAGCCGCGCGCGGTGTCCGCACGGGCCGCCGGCGGGGCCGCGCTGACCCGCCGCGAGCGGGAGGTCGCGGGCCTGGTCGCCGAGGGCCTGACCAACAAGGAGATCGCCGCCCGCCTGGTCATCGCGCAGCGCACGGCCGAGGGGCACGTGGAGCGGATCCTGGTCAAGCTGGGCTTCTCCTCCCGCGCGCAGCTCGCCTCCTGGTTCGCGACCCAGTCGCCGGCCCAGGACCCGCAGAGCGTTAGCCCGGTTCGGGAGGCCGAGTCGGGCTAGTGTGGCGCGGTGGTCAGCTACGAATGGCGCGGTTCGTTCCGCAATGACGAGGTCAGCGCGCTGCACGCCGAGGGGTTCGGGCACGCGCCGGACGAGGACGACTGGCTGACCCAGGTCGGCCGGCACAGCCTGGGCTGGGTCTGCGCGCGCGAGTCGGGGCGCCTGGTCGGCTTCGTCAACGTGGCCTGGGACGGCGGCGAGCACGCGTTCATCCTGGACACCGTGGTGTCCGCCGCCGCCCGGCGCGGCGGCAT
>JBOHCO010000611.1:0-2321 GCA_050698895.1 Streptosporangiaceae bacterium | reverse complement strand
CCAACGCGCAGATCGCCGGCCGGCTGTACCTGTCCGAGGCCACCGTCAAGGGCTACATCTCGCGGATCCTGGTCAAGCTGGACTGCGCCAACCGGACCCAGGCCGGGCTGCTGGCCCACGACGCGGGGATCGTCAAGAAGACCGATTAATCCAATTAACAAGGGTCGCCCTCGGCCGGCCAGTGCCACCCTGGCTCAGTATTTGACACGTCAACTACCGTGCATATAGTTGACGTGTCAATGAGATAACCGGAGGTGGAGACCATGGGGGACCGGCTGACCTCGCATGAGCTGGCGGTCTGGCGCGCCCTGATGGACACCACGACCGAGCTGCGCCGGATCATGGGCGCCCGGCTCCAGGAGGACTGCGGCCTGTCGCCCGGCGACTACCAGGTCCTGCTCGCGCTCAGCGAGGCCCCCGGCCGGCGGCTGCGGTCCTCGGACCTGGCCGCGGCCATCGACTGGGAGCGCAGCCGGCTGTCCCACCACCTCGGGCGGATGGAGCGGCGCGGCCTGATCCGCCGCGACGACTGCGCCACCGACAGCCGCGGGGCCGAGGTCGCCATGACCGAGGCCGGCGCCGGGACCTTCCGGCGGGCCACTGCGCCGCACGCGCGGGCCATCAAGCAGCACTTCGCGGATGCCCTGACCCCCGAGCAGGTCGACGCCCTGGACGACATCCTCCGGGCGCTTCACGGCCAGCTCGGCGCGCCCGCTTCGCAAGAGGGCTTCGCACCAGGGAGATGACTGACATGACCACCTCGTTCCCGCTCGTCCTGGGCCTGGACACGTTCGGCGACCGCACCAGCGACACCGGCGGCCGCCTGCTGTCGCACGCCCAGTCCATCCGCGACGTCGTCACCGAGGGCGTCCTGGCCGACCAGGCCGGCGTGGACTTCTTCGGGATCGGCGAGCACCACACCGACGACTTCCCGATGCCCGCCGGCGACGTCGTGCTGGCCGCCATCGCCGCGCGGACCAGCCGGATCCGGCTCGGCTCGGCCGTCACCGTGCTGAGCTCGGACGACCCGGTCCGGGTGTTCCAGCGCTACGCCACCCTGGATGCCGTGTCCGGCGGCCGGGCCGAGGTCATCCTGGGCCGGGGCTCCAGCATCGACTCGTTCCCGCTGTTCGGCTACGACCTGGCCGACTACGAGGAGCTGTTCGAGGAGAAGGCCGGGCTGTTCGCCGAGCTGCTCAAGGGCGGCCCGGTCACCTGGGAGGGCCAGCACCGGGCCCCGCTGCTGCACCAGGACGTCGTCCCGCACCTGGAGAACGGGCCGTTCCCGGCCTGGATCGGCGTCGGCGGCAGCCCCGAGTCGGTGCTGCGCGCGGCCCGCTACGGGTACCGCCTGATGCTGGCCATCATCGGCGGGAACCCGGCCCGCTTCGCGCCGTTCTCCCAGCTGTTCCGCGACGCGCTGGACCAGCTCGGGCAGGCCCCGCGACCCATCGGCGTGCACTCGCCCGGGCACGTCGCCGCCACCGACGAGCAGGCCCGCGAGGAGTTCTGGCCGCACTACCGCGAGCTGTTCGGCCGGGTGGCCATCCAGCGCGGCTTCGCCGTGCCCACCGAGGCGTCGTTCCGGCGCGAGACCGGGCCCGGCGGCGCGCTGTACGTCGGCTCGCCGCAGACCGTGGCCAGCAAGATCGCCGCGAACCTGAGCACGCTGGGCGCCAGCCGCTTCGACCTCAAGTACGGCATGGGCCGCCTGCCGCACGAGGCCAGCATGGCCGCCATCGAGCTGTACGGCACCCAGGTCATCCCGCTGGTCCGCGAGCTGGTCGCCGACGCGAACTGACCCCTCACGTTTGGCCCGCCGCCGGCGTCTGCCGGGTATGAGCGAGCGGAGCATAAGAGAGCAACTGATGGACCAGCCCGGTACGCAAGCGCCTGACGACGGCCGGCTCAGCTTCGAGCCGATCCCGGCCGCCGTGCTGCGGCAGACGCGGACGGCCATGAGCGACGAGGCCGGCAACCTGCTGACCGCCCAGGTGACCGCCGAGGGCGGCAGCCCGCTGCGGTGCTGCCTGCGCGAGACGGTGCCCGGCGAGCAGGTGCTGCTCATCGCCTACACCCCGCCCGGCACCAGCGGCGCCTACGCCGAGCGCGGCCCGGTGTTCGTCCACGCCGAGCCCTGCCCCGGTTACGTCACCCCGGACCAGTTCCCGCCGGCGCTGAGCCACCGCCAGCAGGTCGTGCGCGCCTACGACCGCCAGGGCCGGATCGCCGACGGTGTCCTGGTGGCCGACGGCGAGCACGCCCAGACGGTCATCCGCGAGCTGCTGGCCCGGCCCGACGTCGAGCTGGTCCACCTGCGC
>JBOHCO010000610.1:0-3452 GCA_050698895.1 Streptosporangiaceae bacterium | reverse complement strand
CGAACGCCTCGCGGGCGGCGGCCCGCTGGTCGGCGTGCCCGGACAGCGAGCGGGCGAAGGTCGCCTCGGCGATCCCGGTGATCGGGATGCCCAGGTCCAGCGCGCTCTGCACGGTCCAGCGGCCGGTGCCCTTCTGCTCGGCCTGGTCCGCCGCGATGTCGACGAACGGCCGTCCGGTCCTCGCGTCCTTGTGGGCCAGCACGTCGGCGGTGATCTCGATGAGGAACGAGTTCAGGTCACCCTCGTTCCAGGTCCGGAAGATCTTGCTGATCCGGACCGGGTCCTCGCCCAGGCCGGTGCGCAGCAGGTCGTAGGCCTCGGCGATGAGCTGCATGTCGGCGTACTCGATGCCGTTATGCACCATCTTCACGAAATGCCCGGCGCCGTCGGGCCCGATGTGCACGCAGCAGGGCGTGCCGTCCACCTGGGCGGCGATGGACTCGAACATCGGGCCCAGCCGCTGGTAGGACTCGGGCGACCCGCCGGGCATGATGCTCGGCCCGTGCAGGGCGCCCTCCTCGCCGCCGGACACGCCGCAGCCGACGAAATGCAGCCCGAGGTCGCGGAGCGCGGCCTCCCGGCGGCGGGTGTCGGTGTAGTGCGAATTGCCGCAGTCGACCACAATGTCGCCCGCGTCCAGCAGCGGGGTCAGCTCGTTGATCACCGCGTCGGTGGCCGGGCCGGCCTGGACCATGATGATGACCGCGCGGGGCCGCCGCAGGCTGGCCACGAAGGCGGCCATCGACTCGCTGGGTACGAACGTGCCCTCGCCGCCGTGCTCGGCGACCAGGCTGCGGGTGCGCTCCGGCGAGCGGTTGTGCAGCGCGACGGCGTAGCCGTGCCGGGCCAGGTTCCGGGCCAGGTTGCGGCCCATGACGGCCAGGCCGGTGACGCCGATGTCCGCGGCGGGCTGGGCGGCGCTTTGCTCAGTCATGCACAGCAACCTATAACGGGCGGCCCGCGTAGTCCCGGCGGGACTCACGGGGTGCGCGGGGCGTTAGCCCCCATTAACATGTGGGCACACGTGGAGGTCAGGAGGGGTTGCTGTGGTGCAGCAGTCGGTCAGTGAGCTCGAGTCGGCGGCCTACCGCTCGGCGCTCGGCGTCATCCGGGGCGTGGAGCCGCGGGTGGCCGACGCCATCGTGGCCGAGCTCAACGACCAGCGAGCCTCGCTCAAGCTGATCGCCAGCGAGAACTACGCCTCGCCCGCGGTGCTGCTGGCCATGGGCAACTGGTTCAGCGACAAGTACGCCGAGGGCACGATCGGCCGCCGTTTCTACGCCGGCTGCAAGAACGTGGACACCATCGAGTCGCTGGCCGCCGAGCACGCCCGCGAGCTGTTCGGGGCGCCGCACGCCTACGCCCAGCCGCACTCGGGCATCGACGCCAACCTGGTCGCGTTCTGGGCCGTGCTGATGCAGCGGGTCGAGCGCCCCGCGCTAGACGCGCTGGGCCAGCGGCACATCAACGACCTGGACGACGCGCAGTGGGCCAGGCTCCGGTCCGACCTGGGCAACCAGCGGCTGCTGGGCATGTCGCTGGACGCCGGCGGCCACCTGACCCACGGGTTCCGGCCCAACATCTCGGGCAAAATGTTCGACCAGCGCAGCTACGGCACCGACCCGGACAGCGGGCTGCTGGACTACGACGCGCTGCGCGAGCAGGCCCGCGAGTTCCGGCCGCTGATCATCATCGGCGGCTACTCGGCCTACCCGCGGCTGATCAACTTCGCGATCATGCGCGAGATCGCCGACGAGGTCGGGGCCACGCTGATGGTCGACATGGCCCACTTCGCCGGGCTGGTCGCGGGCCGGGTGCTGACCGGCGACTTCGACCCGGTCCCGCACGCCCACCTGACCACCACGACGACTCACAAGTCGCTGCGCGGGCCGCGCGGCGGCCTGGTGCTGTGCGGCGACGACCTGGCCGAGTACGTGGACCGGGGCTGCCCGGCGGTGCTCGGCGGCCCGCTGTCGCACATCATGGCGGCCAAGGCGGTAGCCCTGGCCGAGGCCCGGTCCCCGGACTTCCGCGACTACGCCCAGCGGATCGTGGACAACGCCAAGGCGCTGGCCGAGGGCCTGCTGCGGCGCGGCGTCACGCTGGTCACCGGCGGCACCGACAACCACATCGTGCTGCTGGATGTCTCGTCGTTCGGGCTGACCGGGCGGCAGGCCGAGTCGGCGCTGCTCCAGTCGGGCATCGTGACCAACCGCAACTCCATCCCGCGCGACCCCAACGGGGCCTGGTTCACCTCGGGCGTCCGGATGGGCACCCCGGCGCTGACCACCCGCGGGCTGGGCACCGACGAGATGGACGCGATCGCGGACCTGATCGCCACGGTGCTCAGGGAGACCTCGCCGGGGATGACGGCCGAGGGCAAGCCGGGCAAGGTCAAGTACCTTCTCGACGAGAAGGTGGCCGACCGGGTGTCACGCCAGGCCACCGACCTGGTCTCGGGCTTCCCCCTCTACCCCGGCATCGACCTGGGCTGACCCTCCCGGCCCGGTTGGCGGCCGGTGCTGCGGCCAGCAGCAGGACCAGCGGGCGCCTGGTCGTGCGCCCCGAACCGGCCGACCGAGCGCCGGCGATGTCGTCGGCGCAGCATCAGGGCCCGCTATCACGCTGCGCCCGCCCAGCGAGCCGCTCCTGCGACCCATGTGGCTGGTGTGACTAACGGGGCGCTAGTGGCGACCGCCTGGGACGAGTCCTCGCGGCTATGGCTCCCGTATCGCGGTGGATGTCCTGTTGGCAACACCCGGCGTCGCTGTCCATGTGTGCCACCGAGCCGGGATGGAGTGGGGAGCGGGGGTTGCGGGCGGCCGGGATCGCGTTGCTGCGGCCGGGCGTGGCCAGTGCTGAGCCCCGTTCATGATCACCCGGAGTTTTCAGTCACTATGAATGAGAAGTCCGGGTGATCATGAACGGGGCCATTACGGCGGGCCGGAAGCCGGGATCTGGCCGGGTACTGGGCGAGGCGGGAGGGACCACTGGGGCGGACGGCGCCGCCGGGACGGGCGGGGGTCACCCGGCGGCCCCGCGCTGGCGTACCCGATCGTGGATGCCCCGTGGGCGACAGCCCGGTGTTGCCAACGGGGACATCCACGATGTCTTCGCCTCGGCTGGTGGTCCCACCGGCAACCTTGCTCCTGCGTGCCACCGAGAGGGCTGCTCGGGCCAGGGACTGGGGGCTGCGGCGGGCGACTGGTCCGGTTTGACCGTCCGGGCCGTAGTGGTTATCGTTTTCATTTGTAATAAGGGGGCACCACACAACGCGGCTCAGCGTCCGGACCGGGGCCTGAGCTGCCCCGAGCACTCATGGAGAGTCATGACCCTGCGCCGCGTGGCCACGGCCGCCCTCGCGACGGCGACCGCCAGCCTGCTGGCCGCCGCCTGCTCGGCCAGCTCGGCGACCAGCACCGCGACCGCGAAGACCGGGACGGTCGTGGCCG
>JBOHCO010000609.1:0-7645 GCA_050698895.1 Streptosporangiaceae bacterium | reverse complement strand
CCTCGGGGCCGCCGGGGCCGCCGGGGCCGCTGACCCTGAGGGCCTCGGGCTGGCGAGCACCGGGTGACCCGGCCGTGACGAGGTCGCCCCGGGCCGGGGCCCACCCGCCGGACCGGGTGCTGGTGCTGTGCTGCGCCGGCTGGCCGGAGCAGGAGGCGGACGGGGAACCGGGCCCGGCGGCGCGGGCCTTCGAGCCCGTGGTGGCCGCGGTCGAGGAGTTCTGTCCCAAGGTCGAGATCCTGCGGCCGGGGACCTGCGCGATCGGCGTTCGCGGGCCGGCCCGGTACTTCGGCGGTGAGGCCGCGCTGGCCGGGAAGATCGCCACGGCGGTGCGCCGGGCCGGCTTCGCCTGCCAGGCGGGAGTGGCCGACGGCCTGTTCGCGGCGGAACTGGCCGCCCGCACCGGACCGCCCAGCCCGCCAGGACCGCCCAGCCCGCCCGGACCGGCAGGACCGCCCAGCCCGGCAGGACCGCCCAGCCCGGCCGGACCGGCCGGGCTGATCGTGCCGCGCGGCGATACCCCCGCGTTCCTGGCCGGGCAGCCGGTCAGCGTCCTCCGCCGCCCCGAGCTTGAGTACCTGCTGCCGCGGCTGGGCATCGCCACCCTGGGCGAGCTGGCCGCGCTGCCCGCCGCGGAGGCGGCGAGCCGGTTCGGGACCACGGGCGCGCTGGCGCACCGGCTGGCCCGCGGGCTGGACCCGCGGCCGCTGGTGCCCCGCCCCCCGGCGGCCGACCTGTCGGTCAGCGGGGAGTTCGACCCGCCCGCCGAGCAGGCCGAGCCGGTGGTGTTCACGGCCAAGTCGCTGGCCGAGTCGCTGCACGCCGGGCTGGCCGCCCGCGGCCTGGCCTGCGTCCGGGTGCAGGTCCTGGTGCGCTGCGAGGACGGCCGGGAGATCAGCCGGTTCTGGCGGCACGACGGGCTGCTGTCCGGGCTGGCCGTCGCCGAGCGGGTCCGCTGGCAGCTCGACGCCTGGCGGACCGGCCAGGAGGCCGACCCCGAGCAGGGCAGCGGGATCACGCTGCTGCGGCTGATCCCGGATCAGCTGGTCCGGGCCACCGGACGGCAGCTCGGGCTGTGGGGCGACGCGGTGGTCACCGACCAGGTGGCCCGCTCCGCGATCCGGGTCCAGGCCATGCTCGGGCACGGCGCGGTGACCCGCCCGGTGCTGGCCGGCGGCCGGCGGCCAGCCGACCGGGTGCTGCTGGTCCCGTTCGGGGACGCCGGGACGCCGTCCCGCCCGGCCGACCGCCCGTGGCCCGGCAAGATCCCCGCGCCGGCCCCGGCCACCGTCTACCCGGTCCCGCTGCCCGCCCTGGTGACCGACGCCGCCGGGGCGCTGGTGTCGGTGACCGGGCGGGCCCAGCTGTCCGCCCCGCCCGCGCGGCTGACGGCCGCCGGCGGCCCGGGCCGGGCCGCCGCGGACCGCGTCATCACGGCCTGGGCCGGGCCCTGGCCGGTGACCGAGCGGTGGTGGGACCCGGCCCACGCCCGCCGCCAGGCCCGGTTCCAGCTCGTAGCCGACGACGGCAGCGCGTGGCTCGCGGTCGTCCAGGACGGTCGCTGGATGCTGGAAGCAAGCTATGACTGAGGAATCCGGAGCCTCTCGTTTGGGATATCCAATCTTTTGAACTTATTTTCGATATTGATCTGAGCAGCAGTCAGGCGTAAGTTGCCGTTTTGGCGGGTCCGCAGCCAGGGGGGCAATGCGGCCGCCACGGGGGTGATCTATGCGATTCGTGACCAAGCTCGGCGCGGCAGGCCTGGCGGGCGCCTCGGCCTTGCTCCTGGCGGTGGTTCCCGCTCAGGCGAGCACGGCGGGGCATGGCGGGCACGGGGGGCGAGTCAGCGGCCCCGAAGTGCTGTTCGGGTCGGTCCGCGGCCCGGCCGCCATCTCTAACTCGCCCGTGGTCCCGCTGACGCTGCGCGGGCTGGTGAACACGTTCGGCGCCGTCAGCCTGGGCGGCCCGCAGAACGCCACGAACCATACGGTGTTCACGTTCGCCGGCCAGATCTTCGTGGTCACCGACAACAGCACGGCCACGCAGAACAGCTTCGTGAACCCGCGGAACTGCTTCGCGGTGTCCACCGAGCGGGAGTCGTTCCAGGTCGTCGGCGGCACCCGGGTGTTCTGGGGGGCCTACGGTCCCGGCCAGGTGCGCATCACGTCCGGCGCGTTCGTGCCGCGGTTCCGCAGCGGCCGCTGCAACGTCAAGGCCGGCCCGGTCAGCCCGCAAGGGGCGTTCATCAGGTTCTTCGCCTCGATCACGCCGCTGACCATCCGGTTCCACCACCACCGGTAGGCCGCGAGCACACCGCGACCCGCCAGTCCTGGGCGCCCGCGCCGGTCAACCGCCCGCGCCGGCGCCCAGGACCTGATCGAGGATCGTCCGGGTGACCAGGGCCGGCTGGCGCAGCGGCGGCAGGTGGTCGACGCCGGGCATCCAGATCAGCTGGCAGCCGGGGATCCGCCGGGCGATCTCCTCGTCGCAGGCGATCACCACCGTCCGGTCCAGGTCGCCCAGCATCAGCACGGTCGGCAGGCGCAGGTCGTACAGCCGGTCGAAGGCGGGCTCGTCCTCGCGCTGGAACTCCTCCTCGCTGGGCTCGGCCCGGACCGCCGAGCGAAGCTGCTCGAGCACCTCCGGGGTCGGCCCGGCCGCCGCCCACATCCGCTGGTAGGCCGCGACGATGCCGTCCACGTCGCCGGCCTCGCCCAGGGCCTCGAACTGCGCGATCAGCTCGGGCGGCTCGTCGGGCCACGGGTAGCCGGAGACGCCGGGGCACAGCAGGGTCAGCGTCTCGACCCGGCCCGGCTCGGCCAGGGCCAGGTCGATGGAGGCGGTGCCGCCCATGCTGCACCCGACCAGGTGCACGCGATCCACCCCGAAGTGGCGCAGCACCTCGCGCAGGTCGCCCAGCGGGGTGTAATCCCTGGTCGCGGCGGGGGAGAGGCCGAAGGCGCGGACGTCATACCGGATGACCCGGCAGGCCTGCGTCAGCGCGGGCCAGACCGGATCCCAGATCCGCGAGTCGCCGATCCCCGGGTGCAAGAGCACGACCACCGGGCCGTCGCCCTCCGAGTCCTCGGCCCACACTTTGTCCGTGCCTACCGGCACCATGGTCTCCATGCCCGCCACCCTAGGACCATGCCCGCCCGCCGGTCACGGCAATAACGCCGCCCCGCCCCGGCGGCACGAGTGCCCGGGCGCGGAGCCGGAGCCGGCCCGCGAGCTGGCCCGACGGGTGCTGGCCGAGCCGTGGCTGGCCTCGGCGCTGGACGCGGTCGCGGCCAGCGGCCTGCCCGACGCCTGGATCGGGGCCGGCGTCATCAGGGACGTGGTCTGGGGGCAGCTGCACGACGGCTTCGACCCGGCTCTGGTCCGGGACGTGGACGTGGTCTTCTTCGATCCGGGCGACCTGAGCCCGGCGCGCGACGGGGCCGCGCAGCGCCGGCTGGGCGAGCTGGCCGGCCGGCCCTGGGAGGCGTCCAACCAGGCGGCCGTGCACACCTGGTTCCACGACTATTTCGGCGGCCCGCCCAGGCCGGCGTTCGCCAGCGTCCACGAGGCCGTGGCCACCTGGCCCGAGACCGCCACCTGCGTGGCCGTCCGCCGGGCCCAGGGCCAGGGCGACTCGGCCCCTGGCGGCCCGGCCGGCGGCGGCCTGGAGGTGTGCGCCCCGCACGGCCTGGCCGACCTGCTCGGCGGGACCTGGCGCCGCAACCCCGTCCGGGTCAGCCTGGCCACCTCGCGCGAGCGGCTGGCCCGCCAGCGCATCGCCGCCCGCTGGCCGGGTGTCACCATCATCCCGCCGGAGTAACGTGCCGGCGCGAGTACCGGAGTGAGTAGATGTGCTCAGGCGCCGCGCCCGGCCGCCGCCGACCATTTATGCCATGAGCGCACCACTGAGACCCCGCACCACTACCGCTTTCTACAGCCAGACGGTGATCTCGTTCGCCGTCTCCCTGGGCGCCACCCTCATCGGGATCGCCTACCTGGCCGACTCCCGCTGGGTCCGCGCCTTCCTGGCCCTCGGGCTGCTGTACTCCCTTACCTCGGCCTTCACCCTGGCCAAGTGCATCCGCGACCGGCAGGAAGAGGGCGCCATCGTCAGCCGGGTGGACCAGGCCCGGCTGGACAAGCTGCTCGCCGAGCAGGACCTCCTGAAGGTCGATAACCGCTGACCGCGGCTACTCCTCGCCCGAGAACCGCTCCCAGGCCGACTGGCGGGTCATGCCCAGCGCCGCCCCGATCCTGGTCCAGGTGATCCCGCGGGCGCGCGCCTTGCGCACCCAGGTGGTGAGCTGCCGCTCGGCCTGGGCCTGCGCGCTGGCCACCTTGGGCAGCAGCGCCAGCAGGTCCTCGTCCGAGGTCTCCTGCTCCCAGGCCGCCACCATGTCCGGAGTGGCCTCCGGCTTGTTCGCGATGATCAGCGTGCTGAGCTGGACGCACTCGTCGCAGATGAACACGCCCGGGCCGGCCACCAGCGTCGCCACGTCCGCCGCCGCCTTCAGGCAGAACGAGCAGGCCGCGCCCGCCGTGGCCGTCTGGCTGCTCGCCTGGTCCGCCATCGTCATCTCCGGATCTCCCGTCTAGTGTCAGGCGTATCCTGACGCCGTCAGGCAGCACCTTACGACGTCAGGAACAGCCTGACAACTAGGTAACAGCGACGGTCGTCCGGGGCGGGCCGGGCGCCAGCACTCAGTCGACGTTGCCGAGACCCGCGCTGACCTGCATCTCGTCCTCGCGCTCCACCCGGTCCAGGTCGGTGAGCTCGGGCTGGGCCACGGCACCGCGGTCGGCCGCGTCCAGGGCCTTGTGCACCGTGGTCAGCACGATCGCCGCCGCCACCACGGCACCCGCGCCGATCAGGAAGGGCACGTGCACGTTGTAGTGCACGACCAGCTTGGCCGCCACGAACGGGGCCAGGCCGCCGCCGATGAAGCGCACGAAGCCATAGGTGGCCGAGGCCACCGGCCGCTCCACCGGGGCGATGCTCATGACCGCCGTGGTGACCAGCGTGTTGTTCACGCCCAGGAACGCGCCCGCCACGATGACCGCGACGATGACCACCGTCGGCCGGCCCGGCCAGATGCCGATCACCGCCAGGTCGGCCGCCAGCAGCGCGAAGGTGACGTACAGGGTGCGCGGGGTGCCGAACCGGGGCTTGAGCCACGGCGCCCCGAACACCGCGAACAGCGCCACCAGCACGCCCCAGCCGCAGAACACCGCGCCCAGCCGCAGCGGCGACAGGTGCATCAGGAACGGCGAGTAGCCCAGCAGGGTGAAGAAGCCCCAGTTGTAGAGCAGGCCGACCACGCTGGTGGTGGCCAGGGTGCGGTGCCGCAGCGCCTTGATCGGCTCGGTGATGCTCTCCCGCCGGGCCGACCGGGGCGTCTTCTCCAGCAGCACCAGCGTGGCGATCAGCGAGATGCCCATCAGCACCGCCACGCCGAAGAACGGGCCGCGCCAGCTGATGTTGCCCAGCAGCCCGCCCAGCAGCGGGCCGGTCGCGATGCCCACCCCGAGCGCCGTCTCGTACAGCACGATCGCGCCCGCGAAGCCGCCGCTGGCCGAGCCCACGATGACCGCCAGCGAGGTGGCGATGAACAGCGCGTTGCCCAGGCCCCAGCCCGCCCGGAAGCCGACGATGCCCTCGATGCTGCCCGACGTGCCCGCCAGCGCGGAGAACACCACGATCAGGATCAGCCCGCTGACCAGCGTCCACTTGGCGCCGATCCGGCTGGACACCCAGCCGGTGACCAGCATCATCACCGCCGTGACCACCAGGTAGCTGGTGAACAGCAGCTCCACCTGGCTCGGGCTGGCGTGCAGCTTGCCCGCCAGCGAGGGCAGGATCGGGTCGACCAGGCCGATGCCCATGAACGAGATCACGCACGCGAACGCGACCGCCCAGACCGCCTTCGGCTGCCGGAACGGGTTGCTGGCGGCGCCCGGCTCGGCCGGCGTGTGCGCCGCGGCGTGAGTGTCAGTCATGGGGTGCCTTTCTCGTAGCTCGGCGGGATCTGGGTCAGCGCGCGCAGCGCCTCCGCCGCGTAGCTCAGCGCGTGCTGGTGCTCGGCGGGCAGCTGGGAGATGGCGGCGCTGATGGCCGCCGACCGGGCCGCGTGCCGCTCGGCGAGCACCTGGCGCCCGGCCGGCGTGATGCGCACCAGGGTGGCCCGGCCGTCGGTGGGGTCGGGGAAGCGCTCCGCGTAGCCGTCCGCCGCCAGCCGGTTGACCAGCGTGGTCATGCCGGGCTGAGTGACGCCCTGCAGGTCGGCCAGGTCGGTGATCCGCAACGGCCCGGAGTGCTCGAGGCTGTCGAGCGTGGTGATGCTGGTGCTGCTCACCCGGGCCGGCCTGCCGCGCCGGGCCCACAGGCTCACGCGCTCCAGCTCATGCGCGATCGCGAGCTGGTCCGCGGTGGGTAGTTCCATAGGGCAAGTATATAAGCGAGTTATATAACTTGCCTATGTTCTGTTGCTCACACGCGGGCGGCCCGGCCATGCATCGCCGTCGCCCGGCCGGCCCCGGCTGGTCCTGGCTGGTCCCTGGCTAGCCGTCGCGGCCCGGCCAGGTGCACACGCACGCCTCATTGCCCTCGGGGTCGGCCAGCACCCAGAAGGCCGGGGCCTCGGCCTCGTAGGTGAGCCGGCCGCCCGCGGCCAGCGCCGCGGCGATCCGGTCCGCCGCCTCGTCGTGCGGCACCGAGACGTCGAAGTGGATCCGGTTGCGCTGCGGCCGCGGCGCGTCCATCTGCTGGAACCAGATCGCCGGGCCCTGCCCGACGGGATCGACGAGCCCGTTCGGCGGGCCGTCCTGGCCGGGCTCGTCGACGTAGCCGAGCACCGCTCGCCAGAACGGCCGGACGGCCGGGATGTCCAGCGCGTCGATCCCGATCTCCAGCCCCTGCACTGTCCGGACACCCGGCGCCGGGCCGGCCGTGGCGTCATCGGCGCTGGTCGCCAGGCCGAGGCTGGTGACCAGCGCCGAGATCCGCCGGGCCAGGTCGATCTCGCGGATGGTCACCCGGCCCGTGGCCGCCGACTGGAGGGTCAGCACGACCCGGTCCCCGCGGACGTCGGCCCGCAGGCTCTGATCGGCCGCGGCGCCGGTCTCGCTGGCCACGGCCGTGACCACGCGCGCGGCCTCGGTCAGGGACGTGACCAGCACGTACGCCTGCAAGGCGCCCAGGATGAGCGGCCAGCCCAGCCCGGTGACGGCGGTCGAGATCTCCTGGCGGGTGAGCCTGTGCCCGGCTGACTGCGTCGGTTCGTCCATGACGGCATCCTCGCAGCCGCCACCGACCCCGCCCCGTCGTGGCGACCGCCCGCCCGAGCTCTCCCGGCAGGCGCGCTCGATGGCGGTGTTCCGGCGATGCCCGTCCCGCTCGCCTCATCCGCCCCGCCCGCCGCGCGCCAAGATCAGCGGATCGCGGCCGTGACGAGGTGGTTGTTGCTCTCACGTCGCTGTAGCAGCGTGACTGTTGCAACCACGTCGCTCGACGGCGGAGCGGATGGGGCTCGAATCCTTGTTTGAAGCTGATTCAGCTTGTCGTTAGGTATCGCTATACTGGTCGAATATGGTGATGAGCCGCGTGGGGCGCGGCACGGGGGCGAGCGGACGGGGGCGGGGACTGTGG
>JBOHCO010000608.1:0-5967 GCA_050698895.1 Streptosporangiaceae bacterium | reverse complement strand
TGCTCAGGCACGTAGAAGCAGTCGAAGCCGGCCGCTTCCGCGGCCCGCGCGGCCTGCGCCGGCGTGATCCCGCGGTCGCTGGAGAACAACACCACACCGTGCCGCATGGTCGCTCCTTCATGCCGCTTCCGGCCGCTTCATGCCGCTCCCGGTCGCCTTCCGAAATGGATGATATGCACCGCTCAGCGCCCGGCCCCGATCGCCGACGGAGTGCACGACCGCCGAACTAAAGATCATTTTCATTAACAATGAGGACGCGGCCGGACACGCCTGCGACGATCTCGACGTCACCAACTCCTCCCGCGCGACCTGCTACGTGGAGGGATGGCCGGGTGTCTCCTCCGCGAAGGCAGCCCGCAGGCCCCTGGTCGGCGCCCCGGCGAACTGGGCCCGCGAGGGCAAGCGCACAGTCGTGCTGGCCCCGGGCGCCACCGGCTCGGATTCTCGATACCAGCCTGCTCCCGGGCCCAGTTCTGGATCGGCGCCATCGAAGCGAGGCCAGCGCCATCCTATTGACGTGAGAGCTGCCCGGCCGGCCACACCGTACCGCGAACGACGCGGCCGTCCAGCCGGCCTAGAGCGCTCTCGGCATCTTGATGCCTTTGCCTGACGGCACTATGATGCCTCTGTGCGTACTACTCTGACCCTTGACCCCGACGTCGCCCGGCTCGTCGATGAGGCCGCCCACCGCGCCCGGACATCAAGGAAACAGGTGATCAACGACGCGCTGCGGCGGGAGCTTTCCCCGCCGCCGTCACGCCGGGAGCCCTATCACCTTCCCGCTCATGAGGCGACGTTGCAGCCGGGCCTTGACCTGGCCGGCTTCAACCGCCTGGCCGACGAACTGGAGGACGAGGCGATTCTTGCTACCGGGAAGCGCCCCGGATCGTGATCGTCCCCGACGTCAATCTGCTGCTCTACGCAGTTGTGTCAGCCTTCCCGCAGCACCAGGCCGCCCATGCCTGGTGGGAGGACACAGTCAACTCCTCCGCGGAGATCGGCCTCACCTCCCCGGCCATTTTCGGGTTCATCCGGATAGCGACCAACCCGCGAGTGCTGGCCCCGCCGCTAACCGTCGATGCCGCCACGGGGTACGTATCCGAGTGGCTCGGCCAGCCCAACACCAACCATCTCATCCCTGGCCCGAAGCACGTTGACATTGCCTTCGGCCTCTTGCACAGCGTCGGAACAGGCGGAAACCTCACGACCGACGTTCAGCTAGCCGCATTCGCACTCGAGTACGACGCCGACATGTTGTCGAATGACACCGATTTCGCGCGCTTCCCCGGCCTGCGCTGGCGCAACCCGCTGACCTGATTGCTGGGGCGGCGGGAAGCGCGTACGGCGGTGAATCCGTAGTCGATCATCCATGGCGTCGCCGGTTAGCCTGATGATCTCGGCGAAGCCGGGGTCATCTGCGTCCACCAGGCCGATCTGGTCGTAGTGATGCAGGGCTCGGACGGTCAGCCCGGTGGCGGTGGCCACCTCACCGATCCGCCAGGTCCGCTCATCAGCCGCCATGAATCCAGAATGACACCTGACGTAACGTCAGGTTCAAGACGTCAGTTTCACGTCCGCGGCCGGGGCCGCCGTGGGCGGGCCGGTCACTTGCCGAGGTAGGCCAGCACGGCCAGGACGCGCCGGTTGTCGTCATCGGACGGCGGCAGGTTCAGCTTGATGAAGATGGAGGAGATGTGCTTGGTGATGGCGCGCTCGGTGACCACTAGCCGCTGCCCGATCGCGGCGTTGGAGCGGCCCTCGGCCATGAGCTCCAGCACCTCGCGCTCCCGCGGGCTGAGCGCGGCGACCGCGTCGTTGCCGGAGTTGCTGGCCAGCAGGCGGGAGATGACCTCCGGATCCATGGCGGTGCCGCCGCCGGCGACCCGGCGCAGCGCGTCGGTGAACTGGGCGCCGTCAAGGACCCGGTCCTTGAGCAGGTAGCCGACCGCGCCGGTGCCGTCGGCGAGCAGCTCGCGGGCGTACAGCTGCTCGACGTACTGGGAGAGCACGAGCACGGGCAGCCCAGGGATCTCGCGCCGGATCCGCAGGGCGGCCCGCAGGCCCTCGTCGGTGAAGGTCGGTGGCAGCCGCACGTCGACGATAGCCACGTCGGGCCGCTGCTCGAGGACCGAGGCGACGAGTTCCGCCGGGTTGTCGACGGCGGCGATGACGTCGAAGCCACGCGCCTCGAGCAGCCGGGTCAGTCCTTCTCGGAGGAGGAAGAGGTCTTCGGCAATGACAACGCGCACGGGATCTCCAGGCTGGCGATGGTGGGACCGCCGGGCGGACTGCTGACCGCCAGGACGCCGTCGAACGCGGACAGGCGGCGCTCGATGCCGGCCAGGCCGGTCCCGCGCGCGGCATCCGCGCCGCCCTGGCCGTCGTCCCAGACTTGGACGTGCAGCGCGCCGCGCTCGTGCCGCAGGTCGATCGTCGCGCGGCGGGCCCGGGCGTGCTTGGCGACGTTGGCCAGCAGTTCGCTGACCGCGAAGTAGGCCGCGGACTCGACCGGCGGCTCCGGCCGGCCCGCGAGCACGGCGGTGACGCGCACCTCTGCCGGGCTGTCCATGGCCAGCGCCCGGACCGCGTCGGCCAGGCCGCGGTCGGCCAGCACCGGCGGGTGGATGCCGCGGACCAGGTCCCGCAGCTCGGCCAGCGCCCGGGCCGAGGAATCGCGGGCCTCGGTCAGCAGGGCCCTGGCCGCGGCCGGGTTGTCGTCCAGCAACTGCCCGGCTGCGTCCAGCGTCATGCCCATGGCGACCAGCCGGGCCTGCGCGCCGTCGTGCAGATCCCGCTCGATCCGCCGGATCTCGGCCGCCCCGGCCTGCACCGTCTCTGAGCGGGCCTCGGACAGCTGCCTGACCCGCTGCGCGAGCTGTGCACGGGGGGTGGGGGCCAGCAGCCGCCGCGCGAACCGGCCGTAGCCGGCCAGCAGCCGCGGTCCTGACCAGACGCCGGCCAGCATGAACACGACGCCGAGTGGCACCGACAGCCATGCCGTCGTGGTGCCGGTTACGTGGATGAACGCGTACCAGTTGTTCCCCCCGGCGTGCACGATGGGCCGCCACAGGGCGGGCATGATCACGCCGAACAGGCCCCAGGCGATCAGCCCGGCCGGGGTCAGGGTGAACAGCCAGCCCACCAGGCCGTCAGCGATCATCCAGAGCAGGTCCCGCCAGGTCGCCTGATCGGTCAGCAACCACCCGTAGCGCCGCCACAGGCCAGGCTGGTTGCCTTCGCCCCAGGGCGGCGGCAGGTACGGACCGGCGATGGGCACGCCGCACCAGTCGCCGGACCGGCGCCTGATCGTGCTGGCCAGCCGGCGGCCGGCCAGCAGGGTGCCGGGGATCAGCAGCAGTCCGACCCCTATCCCGGCCAGGGTCACCACCACGGCCAGGGCGCACAGCATCCCGGCCTCAGCCAGGATCAGCCCGGTCAGGACAACTCCGCGGCCCGACGCGACAAGCCCGTCGCTGACCCACGACCGGGCTGGCTCGTCCCGAACCGTCCTCGCACGGCTTCCCGGTGCGCTCATCATCTGATTTCTCCTTAACCTCGCTCAGGCTAATGCCCTTCTCGATTCCACCGCCGAGTCTGCCGCCGCAGTTCGCCGAGCACAGTGACGGTACGTCCCGGACCGGGGGTGCACTTTCCGGCACCCGCAGGTCGCCACCTAGCCGTATATCGCGCCCCGCGGCCGTCCCCTAGCGTCGGCGGCAGCGATCCGGTGAACCGCACCGGCCTGCACAGAAGAGGTACCGGCATGATGAACAGTCACCTCCCCGCCACTCGCCGCGGCGCACTCGCCGCCGCGACCCTCGCGGTCATCTCGGCGGCCGGGCTCAGCGCCGGCGCCGTCATCCCGCCCGCCGCCGCGGCCGACCGCCAGCCGGCGCCCGCCCGGCCGGGCTCCGTCCTGATCACCGCTACCCCGATCGCCCGGCTGTCTGAGCCTGCCGTTGCCGCCGAGCTGCGCAGCGCCCGGCTCGGGCCGGGCGATCCCGCGCTGGGCGCCGGCTCGGTCCGCTACGGCGTTGTCGCCTACCGCGTCGTGTACCGGACCGTCAGCGCGCAAGGCCGGCCCGCTCGCGCCAGCGGCCTGGTCGCCTTCCCGGCCGGCCGCGCACGGAACCTGCGGCTGGTTGACTACGGTCACGGCACCACGGCCTACCGGCGCGACGTGCCGTCCTCCTTCGGCCTTGACGCCAGCCATGACGGGATTGAGGGCCGCTGGTCAGCCGAGCTGTTCGCGTCAGCCGGCTTCGCCGTCGCCGAGCCCGACTACCAGGGACTGGGCGAGGGGTCCGGCCGCCCCCAGTACATGGTGGCGAGATCCAACACCGCCGCGTCACTTGACCTCCTCCGCGCCGCGAAGGTGATCGCCCGCCGCCGCGGCGACCGGGTCGCGAGCGGCGTCATGGTCACCGGCTTCTCCGAGGGCGGCGCCACCGCGATGGCCGTCGGGCGCGCGCTGCAGCAGGACCGCCAGCCCGGCCTGCGGCTGCGCGCGCTGGCGCCGGTATCGGGCCCCTACGACCTCATCGGCGCCCAGGTGCCCGGCATGTTCAACGGTCAGGTCGCCGCCGACGTGGCCCCGTACTACGTCGCCTACACCCTCACCGCCTGGAATCCGATCTACCACCTGTACCCGGCCGCACGCGACGCCTTCCGCCCGCCCTACGCCGCCCGCGTGGCCGGACTGTTCAACGGCTCCCACCCGGACCAGCAGGTCATCGCCGCGCTGCCGGCCCGCCTGCAGGACCTCCTGACCACCCGCTACCTGCGTGCCCTGCGGCACCCGGCCGGGCCCATCAGGCGGGCGCTGATCCGCAACGGCACCTGCACCGGATGGACGCCGCGCGTGCCGGTCCGGCTCTACGCCGCCCGCGGCGATACCACCGTCACCCAGGTCAACACGCTGCACTGCCTGCACGCCATCCGCGAGCACGGCGGCCGCGCCCGCATGGTCCAGCTCGGCCGGGTCAGCCACGACATATCCGACTTCCTGGCCCTGCCCCGGATCGTGCGCTGGTTCCAGGCCCTGCGCTAGGCACGCTCTCCTGCGGCCCTGGCCAGGAGATCCAGCCGGGCCAGCGACGCGGTCATGGCGTCCAGCCATCCCTCGCCGTCCCGCACGGCCTCGCGCAGGTACTGCGGGGAACGGGTGCAGTCGAACGTCTCGGTGACCACGGTGGCGCCGGGGCCTTCGGGAGACAGCTCATCCCCACCGGTACCGGGCCGGGTCGCCGATGTCCTCCTGCTCCTCCGGGGAGGCTGCGACCCGGACCGGCTCCCACGTCAGCCGGCGGCCCGCCTCGTACTCGACCACCTCGTTGCGCATCTGGTAGTAGCCGTCCCCGTTTCGGTGCATGTCCATCAGGAACGAGTCACCGGTCCGCGACATCCTGACCGCCGGGGCCGGCTCGCGGACCATGCCCGAGCCGTCGATCAGCGGGTGGTTCGCGGAGTCGGCGAGCAGTGCGAACAGTCGTTCCGCAGGTGCCTCGATGCGCCGGGAGACCGACACGAATCCGTCTGCCATCGTCATGCCCTTCCTGTTGCCGGGAGTACCCGTCCGTTTAGACGACGCGGGCGGCGCGGAATAATCGGGAACCGGATCATCGGGAACCCGCATCATCGGGTGCCGGCTCCGGACGGGGACTGGCGCTGCCCGCCGGGGTCTGCTTTGGTGACAGCGTGACCGGGTCTCCAGCTCTCCCGCCGGGTGCCGTTCGCCGCGACACGGCAGGCGGGCTGCTGATGGCCGCCGTCGCGCTGGTCGGCACGCTGGACACCAAGGGCCCGGACTACGCCTACCTGGCCGAGCGGCTGCGCGCGGGCGGCGTCGACGTCATCGTCGTGGACGCCGGCACCGGGATCCCGGCCGGGATCTCGCCGGACATCCCCGCTGAGCAGGTGGCCGCCGCGGCCGGGACGACGATGGACGCGCTGCGCTCGGCCGGGGAC
>JBOHCO010000607.1:0-6574 GCA_050698895.1 Streptosporangiaceae bacterium | reverse complement strand
CTTGTAGTGCCTGAGGGCGGCCTGGCCGGTGATGATGCTGCCCTCGCCCGCATAGAGCAGCGCGGCCATGAGGCGCTGGTCGGGGCCAGGCTCACCAGTCGAGGCCACGTAGATGCCGGGCAGGATGCGCTGCCAGCGTCCGCCGGCCCCGATCCGGTGTTGCAGCGATCTCTGAGTAAGGCCACAGTCAAGGGCCTGTGCGCGGCTGACCACGCCGAACTGGCGGCCGGCCAGCCGGTCCGCTGCTAACCGCCTCATCGTCACGCCCTCACCATGCCAGCAGCCGCCGACAGAGCGCGTGGGTGTCCCGTTGAGTACCCGTGAGGGTTAGCAACGGGACACTCACCGACCGCCGCGCGTAGCCACCGGGGGCACTAGTGTGACGGGCGAGCAAAACGCTTGAGGAGGAATCTATGCGAGTAGGGGTCCTGACCGGAGGCGGCGACTGCCCTGGCCTGAACGCCGTGATCCGTGCGGTCGTGCGGACCGGCGCGGCCGAGCACGGCTTTGAGTTCATCGGCTTCCGGGACGGCTGGCGGGGTCCGCTTGAGGGCGACACGATGGTCCTGGACGTGCAGGCGGTCCGGGGGATCCTGCCCCGCGGGGGCACGATCCTGGGATCATCGCGGACCAACCCGCTGGCCGAGGCGGCCAGTGCGGGCGGCCGGTCCGGCCTGGAGCGGATCAAGGAGAACTTGTCCAGCCTGGGAGTCGACGCGCTGGTGGCGATCGGCGGTGAGGACACCCTGGGCGTGGCCAGCAAGCTGCACGCCGCCGGGGCCAACGTCGTCGGGGTGCCCAAGCCCATCGACAACGACCTGGGCGCCACCGACTACACGTTCGGCTTTGACACCGCGGTGAACATCGCCATGGAGGCGATCGACCGGTTGCACACCACGGCGGAGAGCCATCACCGGGCGCTGATCGTCGAGGTGATGGGCCGCAGCGCGGGCTGGATCGCGCTGCATTCCGGGATCGCCGGCGGGGCCAACGTGATCCTCATCCCGGAGAAGCCGTTCGACATCGAGCAGGTCTGCGGCTGGGTCGAGCACCGGTTCCAGACCCGGTACGCGCCGATCGTGGTGGTGGCCGAGGGCGCGCACCCCAAGAGCACGGAGGAGATCGCCGACGAGAAGGTCGACGCGTTCGGCCACGCGCGGCTCGGCGGCGTGGGTCAGATGCTGGCCGACGAGATCGAGCAGCGGACGGGCAAGGAGGCCCGCCTCGCGGTGCTCGGGCACATCCAGCGCGGCGGCACGCCGACGGCGTTCGACCGGGTGCTGGCCACCCGCTTCGGCGTGCACGCGATCCGCGCGGTGGCCGACGGGGCCTTCGGGACGATGGTCGCGCTGCGCGGCACCGGCATCGACCGGGTGCCGCTGGCCGAGGCGACCAGCAAGCTCAAGCTGGTCCCGCCGGAGCGCTACGCCGAGGCCGAGGTCTTCTTCGGCTGACGCGCCGGGCCGCGCGGGGCGATCCTGCCTCCCCGCGCGGCCCGTGCGTGACCGCGGCCCGGCCTACTTGTGGTCCTTCGACGACGCCGGCAGCTTGGTCGGCGTCGCCGGCGCCGCGCGCGGTGCACCCGGCTGCGCGCGGTCACCGGGCTCAGGCCGAGCGCGAGGCCGAGGGCCCGCGCGTCCGTCTGGCCCTCCCAGGCGATGAGCCGCAGCACCTCCCGGTCGGCCTCGGGCAGCCGGGCCAGGGCCTCGCCGAGTGACCGGCCGAGCACCACTCCCTCGGCTGGGTCGGCCGATTTTTCCGAGTAACGGAGCGCGGCCAGCCTGGCCGTCAGGCGCCGCCGCCGCTCGGTGGCCCGGTGCCGGCCACGGACCGAGTTCCCGGCGATGGCATACAGCCACGGCAGCAGTTCCTCCGGCGGCGGCCGCCGGTCCCAGTGCCGCCAGGCCGAGGTGAACGTCTCGGTCACGACGTCCCAGGCCGCATCGTGGCCGTCGAGCCGCCGCTGGGCGTAGCGCAGGATGGCCGGGGCGTAGCGGTCGAAGGCCGCCGAGAATCCGTCATCGGGAGCGGGGGCGTCCACGCTTGCTCCTTTCGGGGGTCATCCCGCTTAAGGCCGGACCGGGACGGTGCGTTGCGGCCGGGTGGCCGGACGGCGGCTCCGTGCCGCTCCCGGCGGAGGCTGGCACACTGGGACTATGTCGGTCACTCCGCTCACTCCGCCAGGTGCGGGATCGCCAGCCGCGGGATCGCCGGCCGCTGGCCCGGTGGCCCTGCACGAGCCGTGCGTCCTGCTCAAGCTGGGCGAGGTGGTGCTCAAGGGCAAGAACCGGCAGCGCTTCGAGCGGATGCTGCACGAGAACATCCGGCGGGCCGTGCGGGACCTGGGCATCGGGATCCGGATCTGGCAGCGCGAGGGCGTCATCGTGCTGCGGGTGACCCCGGATGGAACGCCGGAACCCGGCGGCGCGGTCAGCGCGGCCGACGCGCTGGCCGCCGAGGCCGCCGCCGACATGGTCGCCGAGCGGATGCGGATGGTGATGGGCCTGGCCCGGGTCTGCCGCGCGGTGCGGGTGGCCAAGGACCCGGACGCCGCCGTGGCCGCCGCCGTGGAGCTCACCGCGGGCCGGACGGGCTCGTTCGCGGTCCGGGCCCGCCGCCGCGACAAGCGGTTCCCGGTGACCTCGGCCCAGCTGGCGGTGGAGATCGGGGCCCGGATCCAGCGCGAGTACGGCTACCCGGTCAACCTGAGCCACCCCGACACCACCGTGCACGTCGAGGTGGACCAGCGCGAGGTGTTCGTGTTCACCGGGGGCCTGGCCGGCCAGGGCGGGCTGCCGGTCGGGATGAGCGGGCGCGGGCTGGTGCTGATGTCGGGCGGCATCGACTCGCCGGTGGCCGCCTACCGGATGATGCGCCGGGGCCTGCGCTGCGGTTTCCTGCACTTCTCCGGGATCCCGCTGACCGGCCCGGAGTCGGTCTACAAGGCCTACGGCCTGGTCCGCCAGCTCGACCGGTTCCAGGGCGACTCGCGGCTGTTCGTGGTGGCGTTCGGGAACGCCCAGCGCAAGCTGGCGTCGTCCGGGGCCGGGCGGCTCCAGATCATGGCCCAGCGCCGGCTGATGCTCAAGACCGGGGCCGCCATGGCCCGCAGGCTGCGCGCCACCGCCCTGGTCACCGGGGACTCGCTGGGCCAGGTCAGCAGCCAGACCCTGACCAACATCACCGCGCTGGACGACGCCGTGCCGCTGCCCATCCTGCGGCCGCTGATCGGCCTGGACAAGTCGGAGATCATCGCCGAGGCCCGGACGATCAGCACGCTGGGCATCTCCGAGCTGCCCGATGAGGACTGCTGCTCGCTGCTGACGCCGCGGCAGGCCGAGACGCGGGCCCGGATCGGGGACCTGCGCCGGATCGAGGCCCGGCTGGAGGCCGACGACCTGGCCGAGGAACTGGCCGCGGCGGCCCAGGAGCACACGCCCGGCCGGATCTAGAGCGGGCCGCCGATCCTGACCTGGTCGTCATTGTCGGCGTCGGCGCGGCGGTCCCGGTGCGACCAGACGGCGGCGTCGCCGCCCGCCTTGGTCAGGAATCCGCCGCTGATCCACACCATGCCCGTCCGGGGATTCACCGCGACGTCGCTGATGCCGCTGCCCAGGCCCCACCGCACGGCCACCCAGCTGGCCTGGCAGCCGAAGCACAGGTGCCCGATCAGCGCGTCATTGCGGGTCCCGGTGTTGTCGGCGGTGACCCACACCCCGCCGGAGGTGGCCGCGGCCAGCCGGCCGGTGTCGGCGTGCCAGCGGGTCAGGATCCGGATCCAGTGCCGGCCGTCGAAGTGCGCCACGGCCAGCTTGCCCTCGCCGTGGCGGCCGGCCATGTTGCCCACCGCCCAGACGTCGTCGCGGGCCACCGCCAGCACGTCGTCCAGGCGGGCCTGGCCCAGGCCGGTGCTGACCCGGTGCCAGGTGCGGCCGTCGTAGTGCTCGATGAACCCGCCCTTGCGGGTGGCCGCGACGGCCCAGATGTCGTGCCGGGAGACCGCGCTGGCCCGGTAGATCTCCCCGGCCAGGCCGTTGACCCTGGTCCAGGTGCGGCCGTTGAAGTGCCAGGTGCCCATGCCGTGCAGGCCGGCCGCGGTGGTGCCGAAGACCCAGACGTCCCGCGCGCTCAGGGCGGTCACGCCGGTCAGGGCGCCGCGCTCGCGCCAGTGCCGGACGACCGCCCAGTGATGCCCGTTCCAGTGCAGCGCGTAGCCGCCCGCGTAGCTGACCGCCCAGATGTCGTCCGCCGAGGGCGCGCTGGCGTCGCTGATGAAGCCGGTGAGGTGCGGCGGCAGCGGCCAGGACTGCCAGCGCGAGCCGTTCCACCGCAGCGCCACCGGGGCGCTGGCGCCGCCGGGATTGGTGCCGCCGAACACCCAGGCGGTCCGCTTGCCCGTCGTGACGACGGCCGAGTAGCCGGAGGCGTCGTGGACGGAGCCGTAGTGCTGCATGGTGGCCAGCCGCCAGCCGGCCGCGCGGGCGGCCCGCGCGCTGCGGCCCGACCCGGCGCCGCTCAGGATGCTGTAGGTCGGCCGGTCACCGGTCCGCGCGTCGACCTCATGGGCGGCGGGCATCCGGCCGGCCCCGGCTCTGGACGCCGCCGCCGGTCCTGCACCGTCCGCCTGGCCCGCTGCCCAGGTCACGCTCAGCGCCAGGGCCGTGCCCACCGCCAGTGCGGTGCGCGCCGGGCGAGCACTGATCCTGCTGCGCATGCTGTGCTGGTCTCCGCTCTGCGCCGGTGGCCCGATGCCGCCGAGGACGCACAACGTCAGGGTAAGGCTCCGACAACTATTCGGCAAAGGAACCATCTGCGCTGGTAAAGCCGGGACGGGTCCCCTGGCAGCTTACGGCGTCCCGCTGTGGCAGGCTTGGCCCGGAGGTGATCACGTGCGGATCGGATTGCAGATCCCGGATTTCACGCACGCCGGAGCCGCGGCCGCCATGGGCGCTGACCTGGCCACCGTGGCCAGGACCGCTGACGACGCGGGCTTCGAGTTCATCGCGCTGATGGACCATTTCTTCCAGATTGGCGTCGTCGGCCCGCCTGAGAACGACATGCTCGAGGCTTATACGACGCTCGGCTACCTGGCCGCCTGCACCTCCCGGGCCCGGCTGCTCACGCTGGTGACCGGAGTCGTGTACCGGCATCCGGGGATCCTGGCCAAGATGGTCACCACCCTGGACGTGCTGTCGGCCGGGCGGGCCTGGCTGGGCATCGGCGCGGCCTGGAACGAGGAGGAGTCCCGCGGGCTGGGGATCCCGTTCCCGCCCGTCGCCGAGCGATTTGAGCGGCTTGAGGAGACACTCCAGATCTGCCTCCAGATGTGGCGCGATGACGAGTCCCCGCACCCGGCCGGCGCTACCAGATGGAGCGGCCGCTGAACCACCCGGCGGCGCTGAGCACGCCGCACCCGCCGATCATGATCGGGGGCGGCGGCGAGCGCAAGACGCTGCGGCTGGTGGCGCGCTACGCCCAGGCCTGCAACCTGTTCCCCGGCCCGGACCTGGGCCACAAGCTGGACGTGCTGCGCGCGCACTGCGACGCCGAGGGGCGCGACTACGACGAGATCGAGAAGACCTGCTACTTCATGTACGACGTCGGCCGGGACGGCGAGCTGGCCAACTCGGTGGTAGACCGGCTGGGCGCGCTGGCCGAGCTGGGCTTCGGCGCGGCCATCGGCTCGGTCGCGAACGTCTGGGACGTGACGCCGCTGGAGATCATCGGCAGCCGGGTCATCCCGCAGGTCGCCAGCCTCTAGCCGGGCTCGGCGGCCCAGCCGGACCAGCGGGTGACCTGAATGGCGATCACCGGGCCGGGCAGCGGGACCGTGGCGTACTGCGGGTAGCGGCCGGCCAGCAGCCGGGCCGGGCCGGCCATCAGCGCGGGGTCGTCAATGACCGACGCCTGGCCGTCGGCGCGGGCCCACCACAGCGCGGACCAGTCCTCGGCGTAGTGGTCGGCGAGCAGGGCCACGGCCGGGTTGCGCCGGATGTTGTCCAGCCGGCGCAGTCCAGCCGTGGCCCGGCGCGCGGCCAGGCTCGCGGCCCGGCTCGCGGCCCGGCTCGCGGCCTTGGGCTTGCCGTCCACCGCGGTGTAGACGACGTCGCCCGCCAGCGCGAACGTGACGGGCACCAGGTGCGGCACGCCGTCCGGGCTGGCCGTGGCCAGCCGGGCCACCCTGGCCGCGGCCAGCAGGCGCCGGGCCTGGTCGGCGGCCAGCCGCGGCACGGGCCCGCTCCGCTCAGCCGACCGGGGTCGGCCGCGGCGGGCGGGCCGGGGTCAGCGACTTGCCCACCAGCTGCGGCATGGTGGCCGAGGCCAGGGCCAGCTCCCGGATGTCGTCGCCGGTCAGGGCCTGGTCGCCGTCGCACATGGCGATGGCCGGCTGGGGGTGGACGTCCACGATGATGCCGTCGGCGCCGACGCCGATGGCCGCCCGGCTGAGCGGGATGACCAGGTCACGCCGGCCGCCCGAGTGCGAGGGGTCGATGATGACCGGCAGGTGGGACAGCCGCTGGGCGACCGGCACCGCGCTGATGTCCAGGGTGTTGCGGGTCGCGGTCTCGAACGT
>JBOHCO010000606.1:0-13144 GCA_050698895.1 Streptosporangiaceae bacterium | reverse complement strand
AGGGCGTTGTGGCATTCGAGACGGAGATCGCCGAGCCGGACAAGGAGGGCGGGGCGCTTCGTTACCGGGGCGTGGACATCGAGGAACTCGTCGGCCACGTCTCTTACGGGCACGTCTGGGGCCTGCTAGTGGACAACAAGTTCGCGCCCGGCCTGCCGCCGGCCGAGCCGTACCCGATCCAGGTGCACTCCGGTGACATCCGGGTTGACGTGCAGAGCGCCCTGGCCATGCTGGCCCCGGCCTACGGCATGCAGCAGTTGCTGGATATCAGCGACGAGCGGGCCAGGGACGACCTGGCCCGGGCCTCGGTAACGGCGCTGTCGTTCGTGGCCCAGTCGGCGCGCGGCCTCGGGCTGCCGATGGTGCCCCAGAAGCGGGTCGACGAGGCCAGCACCATTACCGAGCGGTTCATGATCCGCTGGCGCGGCGAGCCGGACCCCAAGCACGTCAAGGCCATCGACGCCTACTGGACCTCGGCCGCCGAGCACGGCATGAACGCCTCCACGTTCACCGCCAGGGTCATCGCCTCCACCGGTGCCGACGTGGCCGCGGCCCTGTCCGGCGCGGTGGGCGCGATGTCGGGGCCGCTGCACGGCGGGGCGCCCGCCCGGGTGCTGCACATGATCGAGGAGGTCGAGAAGACCGGCGACGCGGCCGCCTACGTCAAGCAGACGCTGGACAGCGGCGACCGGCTGATGGGCTTCGGGCACCGGGTCTACCGGGCCGAGGATCCGCGGGCCCGAGTACTCCGGCGCACCGCCCAGGAGCTGAACGCGCCCCGCTACGAGGTCGCCGCGGCGCTGGAGAAGGCGGCGCTGGACGAGCTGCACGCCCGGCGCCCGGACCGTGTCCTGGCCACCAACGTGGAGTTCTGGGCCGCGATCATGCTCGACTTCGCCGAGGTGCCCTCGCACATGTTCACGTCCCTGTTCACCTGTGCGCGGACCGCGGGCTGGGCCGCGCACATCCTGGAGCAGAAGCGCACCGGCCGGCTGGTCCGGCCCAGCGCCCGGTACATCGGCCCGGCCGCCCGCCCGGTCCGCGACGTGCCCGGCGCCGCCGAGGTCCTGGACCACGATGTCTGATCCGCGGTTGTCCGGCTTGCCGGGACCGGCCTCGGCCGGCACCGGCGGGCCGGGGCCCGACGGCAGCGCCAAGATCGACATCCCGGCCGGGCTGCGGCCCGCCGACGGCCGGTTCGGCTGCGGGCCGTCCAAGGTACGGCCCGAGCAGGTGGCTGCCCTGGCCGGGCCGGGGGCGGCGCTGCTCGGCACCTCGCACCGGCAGGCCCCGGTCCGCGGCCTGGTCCGGCGGATCCGGGAGGGCCTGGCCGAGCTGTTCGGCCTCCCGGACGGCTACCTGGTGACCCTGGGCAACGGCGGAACCACCGCGTTCTGGGAGGTGGCCGCGTTCGGGCTGATCCGGCAGCGCGCCCAGCACCTGTCGTTCGGCGAGTTCTCAGCCAAGTTCGCGGCCGTGACCACGGCCGCGCCGTGGCTGGACGAGCCCACGGTGATCCACGCCGCGCCGGGCTCGCATCCCGAGCCGAGCGCCGAGACCGGCGCCGACGCCTACGCCCTGACCCACAACGAGACCTCGACGGGCGTGGCCATGCCCATCCGCCGGGTGCCCGGCGCCGACGCCGACGCGCTGATGCTGGTCGACGCGACCAGCGGGGCCGGGGGCCTGCCGGTGTCGGCGGGCGAGTTCGACGTGTACTACTTCGCGCCGCAGAAGTCATTCGGGTCCGACGGCGGCCTGTGGATCGCGCTGCTGTCGCCGGCCGCGCTGGAGCGCGGCGCCGAGATCGCGGGCAGCGACCGCTACATCCCGGAGTTCCTGTCGCTGGCGGCGGCGGCGGCCAACTCCAAGCAGCAGCAGACCTACAACACCCCGGCGCTGGCCACGCTGATCATGCTGGCCGAGCAGGTGAACTGGATGCTGGCCCAGGGCGGCCTGGCCTGGACCACGGCGCGCACCGCGCAGTCCTCGGGCCACCTGTACGACTGGGCCGAGCGCACCGGCTACGCCACGCCGTTCGTGGCCGACCCGGAGCAGCGCTCCCAGGTGGTCGGCACCATCGACCTGGCCGGCGACATCGACGCCAGCGCCGTGTCGGCCATCCTGCGGGCCAACGGGATCGTGGACACCGAGTCCTACCGCAAGCTCGGCCGCAACCAGCTGCGGGTCGGCATGTTCCCGGCTGTGGACCCGGCCGACGTCCAGGCCCTGACGGCGTGCATCGATTATGTGGTGGAGCGGCTGTAGCAGTTTCGGCATGCTGGCCCCATGACTATCGAGCGAGCCGAGCCGCCCCTGACCGCGAGCGAGCGCGACATGCTGGACGGGTGGCTGGAGTACCACCGGGCCACCCTGGCCTGGAAGTGCGAGGGGCTGTCGGCGGACCAGCTGCGGGAGCGGGCGGTGCCGCCGTCGTCGCTGTCCCTGCTCGGCCTGGTCCGGCACATGGCGGAGGTGGAGCGGGGCTGGTTCGGGCGCCGGGTCGGACGGGCGGACCTGCCCGGGCTGTACTGCACCGACGCCCGCCCGGACGCGGACTTCGACGACGTCGCCGAGGCCGATGCGGCCGAGGCGTTCGAGAGCTGGCGGCGGGAGTGCGACCGGGCCAGGGCCAACATGGCGGCGGTGCCGAGCCTGGACGACACGTTCGAGGGCTATGAAGGGCTGTCCTACTCGCTGCGCTGGATCGTGTCGCACATGGTCGAGGAGTACGCCCGCCACAACGGCCACGCCGACCTGCTGCGCGAGCGGATCGACGGCGCCAGGGGCGACTAGCCACCCCGGCCCGGCCCGGTACCGCCAGCACCACGGGTCCCGCCAGCCTTACGGACTAGCCCGGCCGGCGCCGCCGCGCCCGCCAGCCCGGCCGACCATCATGATCCCGGAAAGGCGTCAGCGATATTCACGGACGGATTTCCGGGATCATGAATCACCCGATTCCGGCCCGGCCGCAGCATGCGATCCGGCCGCCCGCAAAGCCACCCTGGGCCCCGGCCGCCGCATACGCACACCTCAGCGGAGCCGGCGGACCTGGTCGGCCCGTTCAGGCGAGGGGCCAGGCGGCCAGGCGGGTGTAGACCGGGGTCCGGCCGGCGCCCGGGCCGGGCAGCCGGCTGTGGATGAGCTGGATCTCGGTGGCGGTCCAGGGCGGGCCCTCCAGGCCGGCCAGCTCGGCGGTGAGCGGACGGACGTCGGCGGGCTCGCGGAGCCTGGCCAGCGTGATGTGGGCCCGGAACCGCCGGTCCTCGTCGGGTGATGGCGCGCCCGCCCGGCGGGCGCCCGCCGCGACCGAGGCAGCCAGCGCGGCCAGCGCGGCCCGGTCCGCGTCGAGGCCCGCCCAGACCACGCGGGCCCGGGGCGGGCTGGGAAAGGCGCCGCCCCCGCGGACCGCGAGCGGCTGGGCCTGATGCCGCCGGGCGGCCCGCTCCAGGCGGGTGCTCAGCTCGGGCACGACCTCCTCGCGCACCTCGCCCAGGAAGGCCAGCGTGACGTGCCACGCCTCCGGGCCGGTCCAGCGCAGGTCCGGCCAGGCCGGCCGCAGCGGCGCCGTGCGGGCCTCCAGCTCGGCCGTCACGGCGGGCGGGGGGACGATGGCCACGAACAGTCGCACCCATCCATTTTTAGCTTATTACTAGCAGGTGCGAGGCTGGCCGCGGGCCTCAGGCGACGAGGCGGGCCAGCCGGGCGGGCTTGAGGTAGGACCAGGCCGGAATGCCCCGGCGGCGGGCCAGCATCAGCCCGACCACCATCGTGGCGATCACCGAGACGACGCCGCCGGAGATGAGGCTCATCCGGGGCCCGAAGTCGGCCGCGATCCAGCCCGCCAGGGGCGAGCCGAGCGGCGTGCCGCCCAGGAACACCAGCATGTACAGGCCCATCACCCGGCCGCGCATCTCCGCGGTGGTGCCCAGCTGCATGGTCGAGTTGGTCGCCGTCGTCAGCGTGAGCAGTGCGAGCCCGGTCGGGATCAGCATGATCAGGAAGCCCAGGAAGTCGGGCATCAGGCCAGTCAGGATCTCGAACACGCTGAACGCCATCGAGGTGACCAGCAGCAGCCCGAGCGTCGGCCGGCCCCGCTGGGCGGCGATCAGCGCACCGCCCAGGGCCCCGAGCGCGAACACCGTCGAGGCGATGCCGAACGCGCCCGCGCCGGTGTGGAACACCCCGCGCGACATCAGCGCGGTGGTCACCTGGAAGTTCATCCCGAAGGTCGACACGAAGAAGATGAGGATCAGCGTCATCCACAGCGTGGGCCGGGCCCGGACGTAGGCCAGTGCCTCGCGGAGCTGTCCCTTGGCCCGCGGGGCCCGGGCGACCCGGTGCAGTTCGTCCGGCCGCATCAGCTTGAGCCCGATCAGCACCGCGCCGTAGGACGCCGCGTTGACCATGAACGCGGCCGGGGTGCCGACCGCGCTGATGACCAGGCCCGCGACCGCCGGCCCGGCGATCCGGGCCAGGTTGAACACCGCGCTGTTCAGGGCGATGGCGTTGGCCATGCCGTTCTTGCCGACCATCTCGACCGCGAACGCCTGCCGGGTCGGGTTGTCCACGACCGTGACCATGCCCAGCGCGAAGGCCAGCAGGTAGACCTCCCAGATCCGGACCACGCCGGTCAGCGCCAGCACGCCCAGCAGCAGCGCCAGGGCGCCCATCAGCGCCTGGGTCACCATCAGGATGCGGCGCTTGGAGTACCGGTCGGCCACCACGCCGCCCCACATGCTGGCCAGCATGGGCGCGAACTGGAGGCCGGTCGTGATGCCCAGCACGGTGCCGCTGTTGTGGGTGAGGCTGAGGACCAGCCAGTCCTGCGCCACCCGCTGCATCCAGCTGCCGGTGTTGGAGACCACCTGACCGGTGGCGAACAGCCGGTAGTTGCGGGTGTGCAGCGAGCCGAACATCCGGTCGCCCAGTCCGGCCTTCTTCTCCGATTCGCCCTCGGGCGTCGGTGCCGGGGCCAGCTCCGCCGAAGCGGGCTCGCCGGTCAGGACTGGCTGAGCCGCTGCAAGATCGGGGCCGCCGCGCGCAGTGCCGCGCGCTCCTCCGGGCTGAGCTCCCTCAGCCGCTGGGCCAGCCACGCCTCCCGGAGCCGACGCGACTGCTGCACCAGCTCGCGCCCCTGCTCCGTGACCGTCAGCTTGACCTGCCGGCCGTCGGTCGGATGGGGGGCCCGCGTCACCAGCCCGCGCTCCTGCAGGGCGGCTATGACCCTGGTCATGGACGGCGGCTGCACCTTCTCGTGCTCGGCCAGCTCGCCCGGCGTCATGGCCGTGTGCCGCTCCAGCGCCGCCAGGGCGGCCAGCTGGGTGTCGGACAGCTCGGTCGCCACGCCCCTGGCGACCCGCGCCGCCCGGAGTCGGCGCGCGAGGCGGCTGACCGAGATCCGTAGCTCTGTTGCCAGGCCCGCGTCGGTCCTGGTCTGGGATGCTGCTGCTGCCATTTTCATTAACCTGAGTCATTACTTTAGCTAAGTATAGGGCAAGACCAGGTATTCCGAAGCCAGCGGTCCGTAGCGCCGGGTGACGCGGCCGCGCAGACAGACGCGGCCCCTGGAGCAATTGTGCCCGCCCCAGCCACCACCCCGGACCACGACGCTCCCGTTCCGCCCCTGCTCGGCCCCAGCGGCGGCCGGCGGGCCGGGGATGAGCGATGGCCGGCGGGCCCGTGATGGGCACCGGGCGGACGAGCGCCGGGGTGCCAGTCGGCTTCGGATGACCGACCGGCCGTCCCCAACGGTCGGCCGGCCACCCGGCCGACCGCGCCAGCCGAAGCTGACGGGCCTGCCGAGGTGGTCCGCCGCCTTCGCCCCCCTAGGTACGAGGACGGCGGCCACCGGCTACGGCCCGTGGACTGCGCCCCCGCTTGGCGGTCCCAGGGCTTAGGGTCGGGCTGCCCTCCGCGGCACCGGGCCGGCTGGCGGAGTATTGCTCGAACCTGACTGTTATGAGCATGACTGCGGGGTATTGCGTGACAGTTAAGCGTCGACCGCCCCGCAGACCGCAGGACCCTGTTCGTTATGCGCACTAGCACCCGTAGCGTGCCCGAGGTCACCGTGCGCTATGTTTCGGTCGCTTGAATGGGACACATTGGCGCAGTTGCCTTCAGCCATGATTGAGTGTCGATTAAGCGGTAGGTTTCCCCGGCTGGCATTAGCGCGGAAACGGGAGAGCACAGACATCTCGGCCCGCCCTCGGGCGGCGCTGGCGGACTCGGACTGGGCGGCACGGTGCGGTTTCGGATTCTGGGCCCGCTCGAGATCTGGACGGCCCAGGGCTGGAGCGGGATCGGCGCGTCGAAATGGCGTGCCCTGCTGGCTGCGTTGCTGCTCAACGCGGGTCAGGTGGTCTCCACCGATCGGCTGATCGCCGATCTGTGGGCGGACCGCCCACCGGACCGGGCGGCCAACCTGATCAGCGTCTACGTGCTCCGGCTGCGGCGCATGATGGATGACCCGCAGGGCCAGATCTTGACCACCCGGGCCCCTGGCTACCAGCTCCGGCTGGACCCGGATGATCTGGACGCGCAGTCCTTCGAGACGCTCGCCGGTCAGGGCCGGCAGGCCCTGGACGAAGGAGACGCGTCGCGCGCCGTCGCGCTGCTGGCGGAGGCGCTGGGGCTGTGGCGGGGCCGGGCGCTGGACGGCGTGCCGCAGTCCGACCTGGTGCTGGCCGAGGCGAGCCGCCTGGAGGAGTCCCGGCTGGATGTCCTGGAGCTGCGGATCACGGCCGACCTCCGCTGCGGCCGCGCCGGGCAGCTGGTGTCGGAGCTGCGCCGGCTCATCTCGGAGCATCCGATCCGCGAGGGCCTGTGGGTCCTGCTGCTGGAGGCCCTGGACGTGGCCGGGCGGCGCGCCGAGGCCATCGCGGCGTTCAGCGAGGCCAGGTCGGCGATCAGCGACGAGCTCGGCGTGGATCCCGGCCCCGAGCTGCGTCGCATCTACCAGCGGCTGCTGGCCGCGGACCAGGCCGAGCCGGAGGCCTCCGACGGTTCTGGGCAGCCTGCGGCGCCCGGGTTGCGGCCGGGCGCTGAGGCGGCCGCCCGGGCCGAGCGCGACCCGGATGCCGGGCTCGTCGCCGACGCCGACACTGCCGCAGCGGGCGCGGGCGGCGCATCCGAGCCGGGCGGGCCCGCGCAGCTGCCGGCCGACGTGGCCGACTTCACCGGGCGCGAGGAGCACCTGCTCCGGCTGCGCCAGATGCTGACCCCGGCCACCTCCGCCGCCAACCCGGCGGCGGTCAACATCGCCGGCGTGGTCGGCACGCCGGGCCTGGGCAAGACCGTGCTGGCCGTGCACGCGGCGCATGCGCTGCGCCGGAGCTTCCCCGATGGCCAGTTGTTCGTGAGCCTGCTGGGAGCCAGCCAGCAGCCGGCCAAGCCCGATGAGGTGCTGGCCCGGCTGCTGCGTGATCTGGGCGTCGAGCCGGACCGGATCCCGGCCACCCTGGAGGAGCGGGCGGCGCTGTACCGGACCCGGCTGACCGACCGGCGGGTGCTGATCGTGCTGGATGACGCGCGGGACTCGGCTCAGGTGCGGCCGCTGCTGCCGGGCAGCGCGTCCTGCGCGGTGATCGTGACGTCGCGGCACTGGCTGTCGGACCTGGCCGGCAGCCGGCTGGTGGACCTGGATGTCCTCGGTGACGACGAGGCCGAGGAGATGCTGACCCGGATCATCGGCGAGGACCGGGTGGTGGCCGAGCCGGAGCCGGTGCGGGACGTGCTGCGAGCGTGCGCGGGGCTGCCGCTGGCGATCCGGATCGCTGGGGCGCGGCTGGCGGCCAGGCGGGGCTGGACGGTGAGCACGATGGCCCGGCGACTGGCCGATGAGCGGCGCCGGCTGGACGAGCTGACCGCCGGGGACCTGGCCGTGCGGGCCTGCTTCGAGGTCAGCTTCACCTCCCTGCCGCGGTCCGCGGCGCCGGGGGCGGTGGACCCGGCGCGGGCGTTCCGGCTGCTCGGGCTCTGGCAGGGGCCGTACATCAGCATTCAGGCGGCCGCGGCGCTGCTGGACGAGGACGAGGACCGGGTCGCGGATGCGCTGGAGATCCTGGTCGACGCGCACCTGCTGGAGTCCACGTCCTCGGACTGGTACCGGTTCCACGACCTGCTGCGCACCTACGCGGCGGAGCGGGCCAACGCCGAGGAGCCGCCTCAGGCTACCCGGGCGGCGATCAGCCGGCTGCTGCACTGGTACCTGCGCTCGGCCGACGCGGCCTCGCACCTGATCAACCCGCTGCGCGACCGGGTGCCGCTGGACCGCGAGCGCGGCAGCGCGCCGGTGCTCAGCTTCGCCAGCACCGACGAGACGCTGACCTGGAGCCGGCTCGAGCGCGACAACCTGGTCGCAGCCACCCGGCAGGCCGCGGCCGAGGAGTTGCACGACGTGGCCTGGAAGCTGCCGGTGGCCGTCATGCTGTGCTTCGACCTGCACGGGTACCGGGCCGAGTGGCTGGCCACCCACGAGGTGGGGCTGGCCAGCGCGCGGGCCGTCGGCGACCGGGCGGGCGAGGCCTGGGTGCTGAGCAACATGGGCGTCGTGCTCAGTCAGCAGCAGGTGCCCGACGCCGACCGCTACTTCGTGCAGGCGCTGGAGATCCGCCGGGATCTGGGCGACCTGCGCGGCCAGGCCCAGATCACGAACAACCTGGCCTTCAGCTACCACTTCCAGGGCCTGCACGAGAAGGCGGTGCAGCCGCTGCACGAGGCGCTGGCGCTGCAGCGCGCAATCGGCCATCGCTACGGCGAGGCCACGACGCTGTGCAACCTGGGCGAGGCCTACCTGGAGCTGGGCCGCCTGCCCGAGGCCATCGCCCGCGAACGCGATGCCCTGGCCATCGTGCACGAGATCGGCCTGCCCCGGCTGGAGGGCTGGGTGCTCCAGCACCTGGGCCGGGCCCACCGCGACAGCGGCCGGCTGGAGGAGGGCGCGGCCCTGCTCGAGCAGGCGCTGGCCAGCCACCGCGCCCAGGGCAACAAGCTGGGCGAGGCCCAGGACCTGGAGCACCTGGGCCAGGCGATGGCCCAGTCCGACCGCCCCGCCGAGGCGCGCAGCCTGCTGGCCCGCGCGGCGGAATTGTTTGAGGAAATCGGCGAGACCGTGCAGGCGGCCCGGATCCGTACCGAGCTCACCAGACCGGGCACGTTAACGGCTTCCGCCTGAACCGCTGCGCAGCGAAACCGCACTAGTTCGCAATCTTGGCGAGGTTAAGAATTCGGTTCTTTCACCGATTAGCTGCGATCGCGGACGCTATCATGCGTATCGCCAGCATCCGTTCAGTCGACCTAATGTCGACCCAAATTACGGAGGGGAACGAGAAATGGCACTCTCAACCGCGCCCATGGGGACCACACCGCCACCGCCACCGCCGCCCGATCCCTGGCAGGACGAGCCGCTCAAGCCGGCCACGGAGCCGACGCCGCCGGCCCCGGAGCCGACGCCGCCGGCCCCGGAGCCGACCACCGAGCCGAAGCCCACGCCGAAGCCGGATCCCTGGCAGGACTAGGGAAGAACGCTGACGCCGTATCCCCCCGGCCGGGAGCCCCGAGTTCCCGGCCGGGGGTGATATGCGGAGGGTGATATACGGGGTGCGTTAGCCTGAGCGGATGTCCCGCCCCAGCCTGCCGGTCCCGCCTCCGCTGGAGGGCAACGACCGGCTGATCACCCTGGTCATCACCGCCGCGTGGGCGGTGGCCCTGATCGTGCTGCTGGCCGTGCGCGACCAGCTCGCGGCGGGCGACCGGTGGTGGACCTGGGTGGCGGCGACCGGGGTCGGAATCGGGATCTTCGCCCTGTTCTACGTGCCCTGGCTCAAGCGGTCACGAGACCGCGCGGCGGCCCACCGGAACGCCCGCGGCGCGGACCAGCCGGAGGGCTAGCGCGAGTCGGCGCCGGACGTCCCGTCCGCCGCCCCGTGATCGAGGGTCTCGAAGGCGGTGTCGGCCATGGACACGCCGGCCGTGTCGACCAGGTCATAGCCGAGTTCATCGATGACCGGAAGCTGAGCGCCGTGGCTCGGGGTGGCTCCGGCCGACTCCGAGTGCGCGCCGCAGCCGTGGTCGAACGACACCACCCGGCCGTCGTCGGGTGCGTACTCGTTGGCGCACACCCCGAAGACCTGGCCCAGCGGGCCGGCCAGGCGAAGCATGAACCCGCATGTCACGCACGGTCCCGGCGCGGCGTTGGCCAGCGGCGTGCCCGGCCCGTGGTCGCTTGAGTACCAGCGCAGCGCCGCACCGTCCCGGCCGATGGCCGACAGCACGCGAGCCCGGCCGACCGGCTCGGCCTCGGCCTGACCCGGCACCAGCGGCCCGCGGGGGGCCTGCGGACCAGCCAGCGCGGTCGGCTCGGTGTAGCCAAGCGACGCGGCGAGATCACCGCCGCCCTCTTCCCAGGCGCTGTCCTCGCCCCACTCCAGCACGCCGTCGTCGCCCTCCAGCGACGCCACCGGCACCAGCCGCTCGTCGTCGGACGACGCGGGCATCAGGTCACCGACGCCGAGGTCGCCGGGCCGCACCCGCTCGCTCCACGGCACCCACTCGGGCGCCAGCAGCGAGTCCGGGCCCGGCAGCAGCACGCACTCGTCCACGGTGACCACCTTGGCCCGCGAGGCCCTGGCCACCGTGACCGCCCAGCGCCAGCCCACGTAAGCGTGGTCCAGGCAGGCGAACAGGTGGGTCACGACGCGGTCGCCGTCGGCCTGAAGGCCGACGTGCTCACCCACCTGGCCGGGACCGGCAACCTCGGTCGCGGCGGCCCTGGCCAGGTCAGCCGCGGCCGCGCAGGCCTCATCAACTTCTTTGCTGCGCGTGCGAGTCGGGCTCACGTTAAGTAATTGTTCCTCATCTGACGGTAGCTATGCGGCCCCCAGAACTCTGCCATGCCAGGGCCGCCCGGCCGGGCGTGGTAGTACCAGGCCCGCATAGGAAGAATACTTGAGGCATGGGAGACGCGGACCGCGAACCGAGGGCCCGGCGGGCAGGCCGGTCGATCGGCTCTGCATCGCGGACGGCCGGCCGGTTCGGCAAGGCCACCGCGAACGGCGCCGGCCGCGTCGTGCACCGGCTGAGCAGCGCCTCCGGGGCCGGCCGCACCGGCCTGTCCAACCTGATCGAGCTGACCGCCGCGAGCTCCGTGGGGGACGCGTTCGTGGCCGTGTCGCTGGCGGGCACGCTGTTCTTCAGCGCGTCGGTCGACCAGGCCCGCGGCCGCATCGCCCTGGCCCTGCTGATCACCATCGCGCCGTTCGCGATCCTGGCCCCGTTCCTGGGCCCGATGCTGGACCGGGTTCAGCAGGGCCGCCGCTACATCCTGATGGGCACGCTCCTGGCCCGCGGCCTGCTGTGCTGGGGCATGGCCGGCGCGGTGCAGCACCACGACACGCTCACGCTGCTGCCGGCCGCGTTCGGCGTGCTGGTGCTCCAGAAGGCCTACGGCGTCACCCGCGCCGCGGTCACGCCCCGGCTGCTGCCCAGCGAGATCACGCTGGTGTCGGCCAATGCCCGGTCCGCGCTCGGGTCGCTGGTCGCCACCACGCTGGGCGCCGGGCTGGCCGCGGGCGTGGCCTACGTGTTCGGCGGCGGCTCGGGCGGCGCGGCCTGGGTGCTGCGCATCGGCACGGCCGTCTACCTGGCCGGGGCCGCGCTCGCGCTGCGACTGCCCAACGGCGTGGACGCCCCGGAGGCGGAACCGGCGGCCCCGGCCGGCCAGCCCAAGCCGGGTGACACCTGGCCGGAGACTCCCGTGCCCGGCGACTTCGCGCGCCAGGAGCAGTACTCGCGCCAGGAGCAGTACTCCGACCACGACGGCCCCCAGCACGGCCAGGACCGACCCGGACCGGACGGGTCCGGGCCCGCGGCGGCCGGCCGCACCTCGGGCCCGACCGGCCTGCGGCGGCTGTTCACCATGCCGACGGTCGGGCCCATGGTCCGCGAGGCCATGGAGGCGAACGCGACCCTGCGCGCGTTCTCCGGCTTCATGATCTTCTTCCTGGCGTTCATCCTGCGCACCGAGCACTTCGCCGGCACCCGGGACACGCTCGCGCTGGCCGAGATGATCGGCGCGGCGGCCATCGGCGGCTTCATCGGCACCGGGATCGGCGCCGCCCTGCGCTCCCGTGCGCCTCAGGTCATCGTCTACGCCACGCTGATCCTGGCCACCGTGAGCTGCGCGTTCTGCGCGGTCTATTACGGCCTGTGGGCCGTGCTGATCGTCGCGCTAGCGGCCGCGCTGTGCCAGGCGCTGGTCAAGCTCGCCCTGGACTCGATCCTGCAGGACGAGATCGGCGAGGAGGTCAGGTCGTCCACGTTTGCCGTCTCCGAGACGCTGCACCAGCTGTCCTGGGTGGCCGGCGGCCTGCTGGGCCTGGCCATGTCGCTGACCAGGAGCGGCGTCGCGGGCCTGGCCGTGGCGGGCGCGGGCGTGGCCGTGGCCCTGGTCGCGCTGCTGCTGGCCCGCCGACGCCGGATCCTGAACGCGCCCAAACCGGCGGCCGGGGTCGGCAGCCCGGTCAGCAGTTCATGAACGGGCGCTAGCTCAGGCCTCGATATCGGCCGCTACTGCTCGCAGCACGGCCCCGATCTTCTTGGCGTCCCGGCTGTCCGGGTGCTTGTCCCGGCGGTAGGTGTTGGACACCCCGTCGAGCAGCTTGATCAGGTCCTCGACGAGCAGCACCATCTCGTCCGGGCTCTTCCGGCTGGCCTTGGCCACCGAGGGCGGCGCCTCGAGCACGTGCACCTGAAGGGCCTGCGTGCCACGACGGCCCTCGGCGACGCCGAACTCCACGCGCTGCCCCGCCCGCAATGTCGTGCCGCTGGCGGCCAGGGCGGTTGAGTGCACAAACACCTCACCGCCATCATCGCGGGTGAGGAAGCCGAACCCCTTGTCGGCGTCATACCACTTGACCTTGCCAGTGGGCACGAGCGGGAACCTTACACGAAGAGGGACCGTAGGGATGCGGCCCGCGACGGATCGGAGCCACCCCACCAGGCTATCGGTTAGCGGGGTATCTCGGCGATGGTGAATCACCGCGCAATAAGCACCGCGGGGCCGGTGAGGCGCGGCGCTGGCTCAGCCGAACCGGCGCGCCTTCTGCCACGGCGGGTCCCCGGTCGAGCGCGGACCGCGCTCGGC
>JBOHCO010000605.1:0-3367 GCA_050698895.1 Streptosporangiaceae bacterium | reverse complement strand
TGATCGGCGCGTCCCGGACCCTGGCCGCGCCGAACTCGGCGAGCAGGCCGGCGGTGATCTTGTAGGAGCCCTCGAAGACCCCGATCTCCTCGCCGATAAGGAACACGGACTCGTCGCGGGCCAGCTCCGTCCGCAGAGTGTCGTGCAGGGCCTGTCGGTAGCTGATCACGGCCACGACTGTCTCCGTTCCCTACCGAGCCGTGACGACCGGTTCGCCCGGCAGCTGCCGCGGGCTGTTCGGCACCGGGCTGGCGTAGCTGTGCGCGAACAGCTGATCAGGTGTCGGGTCCGGGCTGTCGCTGGCAAACGCCACGGCCGCGGTGACCTCTTCATCCGCCTCCGCATCGATCCGCATCGCCGTCGCCTCGTCCAGGACGCCCGCCTCCAGCAGGCGGGCCCGGAACGCCGGCACCGGGTCGAGAGCGCGGACCTGCTCGGTCTCCTGCCGGGACCGGTAAGCCGCCGGGTCGACGACCGAGTGCCCGCGCAGCCGGAAACTGACCGCCTCCAGCAGGGCTGGCTGCCGCTCGACGCGGGCGCGCTGCAGCGCTGCCCGGGCAGCATCGCGGACGGCCAGCACGTCGCCGCCGTCCACCCGTTCGCCGGGCATCCGGTAGGAGCAGCCCCGCTTGTACAGGTCGGGCTCGGCGGAGGCCCGCTCGACGGGGGTGCCCATGCCCAGCTGGTTGTTGATGATCACGTACACGATCGGCAGCCGCCACAGCGCGGCCAGGTTCAGGGACTCGTGGAACGCCCCGATGTTCGTCGTGCCGTCGCCGAGCAGGCACATCACCGCTTCCGCGTCGGGGCCGGGCTCGCCGCGGTAGGCCAGCGCCAGTGCGGCCCCAGTGGCCGGCGGGATCTGCCCCCCGACAATGCCGTACCCGCCGAGCAGCCGGGCCTGCACGTCAAACAGGTGCATCGACCCGCCCCACCCGCCGGACACGCCGGTCGTCTTGCCGAACAGCTCGGCCATGACCCGGCCCGGCTCCAGCCCTCGCGCGAGGGCATAGCCGTGCTCACGGTACGTGGTGAACAGGTAATCACGGGGATCCAGCGCCGCCATCAGCCCGACGACGGTGGCCTCCTCGCCGAGGTTCAGGTGGCAGTAGCCGCCGATCCTGGCTCGCGTGTACATCTCGCTAGCCCGCAGTTCGAACGCCCGCACCAGCGCCATCTGCCGGTAGTAGCCGCGCAGCACCTCCGGCGACTCGGCGTCCGGCGCGCCGCGGCCAGCCCCGGTGCCGGCGTTCGCGGCACGAGCCTTGACGGCCATGACCCATCTCCCTTCAGTCCAGTCCGCTCAGTCCAGTCCGCTCAGTACAGCCCGCCCAGTACAGCCCGCTCAGCCAGGTCCGCGCCGCCCGCTCCGCGGACGGGAAAGCCGGTCAGGTTCCGGGCAGCTGCTCCTGCAGCGCGAACCGCTCCCCGCCGCCCAGGCACTTCGGGCACAGCTCTGGTCGGCGCTCACCGCGGACCGGCTCGCCGCACACCTCGCACGCCCATTCCGTCGCCATCAGCAAGACCAGGTCGCTGCGACTGACGATGCCCACCAGCCGCCCGGCGGCGAGCACCGGGACACGGCGGATCCGCCGGTCCACCAGCAGATGCCGGATCTCGGCGATCGGGGTGCCCTCGGTGACGCTGACCACTGCCGTGGTCATCACGTCCCTGGCTGCGGCCCCGGCCCGGGCCAGCAGGTCGTACTCGCTGGCCAGTCCGACAACATTCCCCGCCTCGTCGACGACAGGAACGCCGCTGATGCCGTGCTGCCGCAGCGTCTGCGCGATCTCGCCGACCGGGGTATCGGCGGTTACCGAGACGACCGGCGCGGTCATGATCTCCCCGGCCAGCACGGCCGTCACCGCACTCGCCGCCCGACGTCGGTCCGGCCCGTCATGACGCCACTCTACGCCCGGATCAGGTGAACATCCGGCGGGACACCACGCCATGGCCGACCTCGCTGCCCGACAGCAGCTCGAACGGGACTCCGGGGGCGAGGTAGTCGGGGACGTCATCGCCGAGCACCACCAGCGTCGCGATAACGCCGGCACGGCCTGATCTCAGCAGTTCGCCGTCCGCGGCCGAGACCAGCGCGCTGAAGATGGCGTGGCGACCGGTCTCACGGTGGCTGGCCCGCACTGTCAGGTGCCGGACATGAAGGGGCGGCTCGGCGTCGAGACCGCCGTCTTCAGGAGCAAGCAGCGTGACCAGGGCCTGGTATTTGTAGGTCTTCATCCCGGAGGATCCGCCCGAGCGGCGTAGCACGCGGGCAGCAGCGTGGCGAAGACGGACGGTAGTAGCTGAATGGCGTTCCATACCTGCCTCCCAGGCGCGATGGTCCGGCTCTGGCCTGCTGGGCTTTCTCCAATAGAAGCCGGCGCCCGTGCGGTCCTGATGTCGCGCCTGTGGCGGACGGATGGGGAGGGCGGGCGAGCCTGGCCGGGACCGGCAACCGGCCCGCGAGCATGCCGGCCCGGATACTCATGCTCGCCCGGATACTCACGCTCGCCCGGTCTCTCGACCCGCTGTAGTTTCTATTAACATCTGATGTAGAAACTAAGGAAATACGGTCCGCGCGGCGTGTGCGCCGGCGCGGGCCCCAGGTAGGGCCAGGGCAGCCCGGCGGCCCGGCGGCAGGACTTCCGAGTCCGACCGGACCGGCCGGCGGCCGGGCCGTCTGACGCTATCGGTTCGTTTCTATTAGTCATTCTGATGTAAAGTACTTTCATGGACGTCCAGGGGCTGATCGGGCCGGACGCAGGCGCGCCCGTCGGCGAGAGCCGGGGCCGGGTACTGGGCCTGCTGCGTGCTGCCAACGGGCCAGTCAGCGTGCAGGAGATCGCCGAGCGGAGCGGGCTGCACCCCAACACGGCGCGCTATCACCTCGATCTCCTGGTGGACGCGGGCCTGGCCACGCGCGGGCCGCGCCCGCAGGCGACGCCTGGCCGGCCCAGCATGGCCTACCGGGCCACCGACGGCGACGGCCCGGCCGGGCAGCGGCACTACCGGCTGCTGGCCGAGATGCTGACCAGCCTGATCGCCGGAGTGATCCCGGAGCCCGGCGAAGCGGCTGCCGAGGCCGGCCGGGAGTGGGGCCACTACATTACCGAGCAGCCGCCTCCGTACCAGCGGCTGGACGCCGCGCAGGCCATCGAGAAGCTGACCGCGGCCCTGGATGAGATCGGGTTCGCCCCTGAGGCCGTAGCCGGGGACGCGGCCGAGGCCGTGGCCGAGGATGGCGGCCGCCAGCTCCGGCTGCACCAGTGCCCCTTCCGCGAGGTGGCCGAGCGGCACCAGGATGTCGTCTGTGCCCTGCATCTCGGTCTCATGCAAGGGGTGCTCGCGGAACTGCGGGCGCCGGTCA
>JBOHCO010000604.1:0-4166 GCA_050698895.1 Streptosporangiaceae bacterium | reverse complement strand
GGGCTGACTGGTCTGCGGATCAGATTGCGGGCGCAATGGATGCCGGGCGGGTGGTGATCAACCCGCTGATCTACGCCGAGGTCTCTGTCGGCTACGGGACCATCGAGGAGCTGAACGAGCTGCTGCCGGCCAGTGACTATGAGCGTGAGCCGCTGCCCTACGCGGCGGGGTTCGCCGCCGGCAAGGCATTCCTGCGGTACCGGCGCGGCGGTGGCGACAAGCGATCCCCGATGCCGGATTTCTACATCGGCGCGCATGCCGCGGTCGCGCGTTACCGGCTGCTGACCCGCGACATCCGACGGTACCGGACCTATTTCCCGACCCTGGACATCATCGCACCCCGGCTCAGCCAGGGCAGGTAGCCGGGACCGGCAGCAGATCCCGGCCGGCCGGGGCGGCCGGCGGCGCGGGCGGCATCGGCTGGGACGGCGGGTCGAGGCGGGCCAGGCGGTCGCGGATCGAGGTGACCAGCGGCAGGCGCTCGTCCAGGATGATCAGGGCGGTGTCCCAGCCCTGGCGAGCCCCGGCCGGGTCGCCCGCGTCCAGCAGGCTGTCGCCGAGCGCGGCCCAGTCCATGGCCTCGTCGGCGCGGTTGCCGACCTCCTGGCAGATCGCGATGGCCCGGCGGTAGCAGTCGGCCGCCTCCCGATACTGGCCGAGCAGGTGCCGGAACTCGCCCAGCCGCGTCCAGCAGGTGCCCTCGCCGTTGCGATCGCCCGCGGCCCGGAAGATGGCCATCGCCTGCTGCGCGAGGCTGATCGCCTCGGCGTACCTTCCCTGCTGCGCGTGGCACGAGCCGATGCCTTCCAGCGAGGCGGCCTGGCCCTTCTCGTGACCGATCGCGTCGTACAGCTCGTGGGCCTGCCAGTAGTGCTCGATGGCCTGGTCGTGGCGGTCCTGGCCGGCGTACACCGCGCCGAAGTTGCTGTGCAGGTAGGCGTGCTCGGTGGTGTAGCCAAGGGCCCGGAACAAGTCGCGGGCCTGCTCCAGCTCGGCCAGCGCTTGGTCGTCGTGGCCCAGGAAGTGACAGGCGCCGGCCAGGCCCCGGCGGGTCTGGGCCTGGGCGGCCAGGTCACCGGCGGCGACGGCCGCGGCCAGCGCGATGCGCATGGTCGCGGCCCAGCCATGCCAGTAGCCCTGGTGCTGGTAGAACTGCTGCAACGTGAGCGCGAGCTGCCAGGCGTAGGAGTGCAGGCCCGACTCGGTCGCGTTCCTGACCGCGGCCTCGAGCACCTCCCGCTCGGCGGAGAACCAGTCCAGCGCCGGCCCGGAGCCGGCTACCTCGCCTGGCGTGACGCCGGGCCGGGCGGCGGCGGGCGCGGGCACGATGAAGTGCGGCCCGAGCAGCAGGTGCGCGGCGTGCGCGGTATGGGCGTAGTAGTCGAGCAGCCGGCCGAGCGCCTGGGTCCGGCCGGCGGCGCCGTCCAGCGCCCGGCCCAGCTCGGCCGCGTACACCCGGATGAGGTCGTGCGAGCTGAACCGGCCGGGGAGGTGCTCGGTGGTCAGCCGGGCGGCGGCGAGCTCCTCCAGCAGCGGCCGGGCCTCGGCGACGGGCAAGCCGGCCAGGCTGGCCGCGGCCTCGGCCGAGACGTCCGGCCCCTGGTGCAGGGACAGCAGCCGGAACAGCCGGGCGGCCGGGGCGCTGAGCAGCTGACAGGACCAGGAGAACACCGCGCGAAGATCGGTCGCGGGGTCCTTGGCGCTCAGCGCGTCCAGCCGGGTGCGGGCGTCGCGCAGTTCGCTGGCGATCACCGCCACGGGCAGGTTCGGGTAGACCGTGGCCCGGGCCGCGACGATGGCCATGGCCAGCGGCAGGCCCGCGCACAGCTCGATGATCTCGGCCAGCGCGCCCGGGTCGGCGGCCAGCCGGTCCGCGCCCAGCCGCCGGGCCAGGGCCTCGCCCGCCTCCTGAGCCGAGAACGGGTCGAGGGCCAGGGGCTGGGCGTCGTGCGTGGTGACCAGCCCGGTGAGGTGGTGGCGGCAGGTGACCAGGACCAGGCTCTCGGGCGAGCCGGGCAGCAGCGGCCGGACCTGCTCCACATCCCGCGCGTTGTCCAGCACGATCAGCATGCGCCGGCCGCTGAGCAGGCTGCGGTAGAGGCCGGCCTGGGCCTCCAGGCCGTCGGGGATGCGCGGCGGTGCCACCCCCAGGGCGCCGAGGAGGCCGCGCAGCGCCTCGCTGGCCGACACCACGGTCCCGCCGGGGTCGAAGCCGCGCAGGTTCACGTACAGCTGGCCGTCGGGAAACCGGGCCGCCGCCCGGTGAGCCCAGTGCACCGCCAGCGCGGTCTTGCCGATGCCGGCCATGCCGTCGATGACCGCGATAGGGGCGGCCAGGCGGCCCGGGCCGGCGGCCGCGAGCAGCGCGTCCAGCCGGGCCAGCTCGGTGCGCCGCCCGGCGAACGCGGGCAGGTCGGCCGGCAGCTGGGCCGGCCGGGTCACCGGGGCCGGCGGCCAGGCCTCCCGCTCGGTCCGGGGCGGTGCCGAGACCGCGCCGATGAGGTCCTCGTCCATCTGGAGGATGCGCTGGTGCATCTCGCGCAGGGCGGGCCCGGGATCGATGCCGAGGTCCTCGTTGAGCAGCCGCTGCGTGCGGGCGTAGACGTCCAGCGCCTCGGCCTGCCGGCCAGCCCGGTACAGGGCGTGCATGAGCAGCTCGCTGAGCTTCTCCCTGGTCGGGTGGGCGGCGATCAGGGACCGCAGCTCCGGGGCGGCGGCGGCGTGCCGGCCCAGCTCCACGTCCAGGGCGAGGCGGTCCTCGAGCGCGGCCAGCTGAAGCTCGGCCAGCCGCGCGCGCTGGGCGCCGGCATAGGGGCCGGGCAGGCCGGCCAGCGGCACGCCCTGCCACACCGCCAGCGCCTCCCGCAGCAGGGCCGCCGACCGGGTCATGTCCCCGGCTTGCCCGGCCTCGTGGGCCTCGCGGACCCGCTGCGCGAACCCGGTCAGGTCGACGGTGGCCGAGCGCAGCATCAGCACGTAGCCGTCACCGACCGACTCGATCATCTCCGGGCCACCCTGGCCGACGGCCAGGCAGCGCCGCAGCCGGGACACGTAGGTGCGGATCGTGCTCCGGGCGGCCTTGGGCGGCTCGCCGCCCCACAGCGCGTCCACCAGCGTCCCCTGTGAAACCTGCCGTTCCTCGGCGAGCAGCAGCACGGCCAGCACGGCGCGCTGCTGCGGCGCGCCGAGGCTGAGCTCGGCATCCCCCCGCCAGGCCCGGACTGGGCCCAGCAGGGCGAACCTTAGCTCGGACATCGATGGCCTCCCCGTGAGTTTGTACCATGTGGTACAAGCATGACTCGTCAGGCCCCGACCAGGCCCCGACCCGGCGTGTCCCCCGCGCCGGGCGCTTCCGGCTCCACCATACGAGGGAAATCAAACAAGATGTCCTAATTCACGAATCGTCAATCATCTGTTGGCACGCGTCCGGTAGAAAGGCTGGGTCGGCATGCTCGCCTGCGGGGAAGCGTGAGGGCCAGGCTCAAGGGGAAGCCATTTCCGGAATGTGCTGATGACCGACCTTTCGATGGAGACGCATCTGCCTCTCGGCGGAGACAGCGACGCGCGAGGTGGCGCACGCGGTGACCCGCGCAGTGGCGCGCGCAGTGACCCGCGCAGTGACCCGGGCAGTCTGGTGCGCACCGCGGAGTGGAGCCGGGTGCGCGAGTTCGTCGCGGGCGCGCCGTCACGCGGTGCTCCCGCCCTGCTGGCCGTCACGGGGGAAGCCGGCGCGGGCAAGTCCACGCTGTGGCGGGCCGGGCTCGAGGTAGCCGCCGAGGCGGGCTGCCGGGTGCTGCGCAGCGAGCCGTCGGCCGGCGAGGCCGACTCATCCTTCGCCGGCCTGTCCGACCTGCTGGCCGGCATCCTGCCGGCCGTGGCCGGTGACATCCCCGGCCCGCAGCGCGAGGCGCTCGAGGTCGCCCTGCTGCTGCGCCCGGCCGGCGACCAGCCCTCCAGCGCCCACGCGGTCGGCCTGGCCGTGCTGGCCGCGCTGCGGTCCGGCCTGGAGTCCGGGCCGGTGCTGCTGGCCATCGACGACGTCCAGTGGGTGGACGCGGGCAGCCTGGACGCGCTGACCTTCGCGCTGCGCCGGGTGACCGGCGGCCCGCTGTCGGTGCTGCTGGCCGCGCGGGCCGAGGCGCCGGCCGACCCGCTGACCTTCGGCG
>JBOHCO010000603.1:0-3823 GCA_050698895.1 Streptosporangiaceae bacterium | reverse complement strand
CCGTAGACCGGGACGATGACCGCCCGGGCGATGGTGTGATAGCGCAGGTTGAAGCCCGCCACCGCGGGGGAGACGTCGGAGTCGACCCCGAGGTGGTCGGTGTCCAGCGCGTACACCGTGAACACGTACCGGTGGGCCGGGTCGCCCTGCGGCGGGGCCGCGCCGCCGAAGTCCTTGGTGCCGTAGTCATTGCGCACCGAGAACGCGCTGCCGGGCAGCTTGGCCCCGGCCGCCCCGGCCCCGGCGGGCAGCTCGGTGACCGACGCCGGGAGGTCCAGCACCAGCCAGTGCCAGAAGCCCGAGCCGGTCGGCGCGTCCGGGTCATAGGCGGTGACCGCGAAGCCCTTGGTCTCGGGCGGGAATCCGTGCCAGCGCAGGTGCGGGGAGATGTTCTGCCCGGACATGCCAAAGCTGTTGTACACCTGGTTGTCGCCCATGGGCTGGTCGTGCGCGACGTCGTCGCTCTCGACCGTGAACGACGGCACTTTCGGCAGGAACTCGTGGGGCAGCGGTGCCCGGTCCGTCATCGGTCTCCTCCTTATGGCAGGTCCCCGGACGGGAACCCGGTGCGTCAGGCCATCCTGGCCAGCACCACGCTACTCAGCCGACCCTGACGGCGTGGCCGGCATCCGGGTGAAGCGGCCACGGGACGATCTCAGTCGGCCGGCTCGGCTGTGGCCGGGCGGCGCGCGGGCTACCGTGAGATCGGGCGATCGGCAGGCCGCAGCGGGCTGAGGGGGCTGTCGGCGCGGGGTTTCCGGCGAGAAGGGTCACTCAGCGGTCGTGTCGTTCACGCGCGGGTCGGCGGTGTGGGCGCGGCGGGCTCTGCTCGCCGCGGTCCTGATCGGCGCTGCCCTGGTGCCGGGCCGGGCGGCCAGCACGGCCGTCGGCCGGTGCCGGCCCGCGCGCTGTCAGCATCAGGTCGCGGCGGTGCTGTGGGCGCGGCGGCTGCCCGGCTCGTGGGCCGCCCAGAGCGGCGCGCTGGGCACGGTGCCCAGCCAGGGCCAGGCCTACGCGGCGGCGGGCAACGGCCTGGCCGTGGTCGGCTTCGGCGCCACGGTGCTGGCCTACCGGCTCAGCGACGGCAAGCCGCTGTGGACCGCCGACCTGGCCGGGTTCCCGGTCGGCTCGGCCATCGTCTCGGTGCGCGCCTGGCCGGGGGTGGTGACGGCCGGCGTGTCCGTCCCCGGCGCCACCGGCAGCCGGGACGAGGTGGTCCTGTCCGCGGTGACCGGGCACCGCATCCGGGCCTTCCCCGCATCCGCCTACGGCGGCGCCGTCCGCGCCAGCGCGGCCCGGACGGTGATCGTCGGCACCCGGTCGGTGACCAGCTACGCGAATAACACGGGCCGGGTGGTCTGGCGGCGGCCCACCGGCTCGGTCCCGCAGGCCTGGCGCGTGGACGGCGATGACCTGCTGCTCACCGAGGCCAGAGGCGGTTACCTCGGGACCGCCCCGGTGACCGCGCTGCGGTCGATCGACCTGGGCACCGGGGCGCAGTCCATCGTGCGGCCCGCCGGGAGGTCGTTCGCCGGCTCGCTGAGCGGCGCGGTCGGCGGCGTCGTGCTGTTCTCCGGCGCGGCCGGGCTGACCGCCTACAGCACGGACGACGGAGCCCAGCTCTGGGCCAGCGCGGGGGCCGTTCCGCAGGTCGTGGACCCCGCCCGCCAGGTCGTCTACGTGGTCAGCGGCAGCGCGCTCATCGGCCTGGACCCGCTCACCGGGCACCGCATCACTCGGGCCGCGACACCGGGCGCGGGTGGCCTGTACGCGATCAGCAACGGCGTGGCCCTCGGCCTCGACCAGGGCGCGCTGGGCGACGCCTGGGGCTACGACCTGGCCCGCAACAAGGTCATCTGGACGACCAGCGCGATCCCCTGGCCGCACTTCTTCCTCGACCTGTCCGGGATCGGCGGCAGCGCAGACCCGTCCGGGCGCACGATCGTGCTGGCCTCGTGCGCCCAGGTCGGCGCGGCCACGGCCAGCGCTATGCCGCCGCCCTGCCTGCGGCCCCGGCTCGTCGCGATCAGCCTGGCCGAGGCCGCCCGCGAGACGGGCCGGGACCAGGACTCCGGGACCGGAACACCCGGCGGCTGACGGCCGGGACCCGATCCGGCCGGAACCCGATCGGCTAGCGGCCGGTGAACAGCGGGTTCAGCATGGCCGGGCACGTCTTGGCCGGCTGGCCTTTCTGGCCTTTCTGGCCTTTCTGGCCTTTCTGAGGCTGACCGCCGCCCGGGACCGGCTTCGCCGTCGCCGTCGGCGCCGCCGAGCAGCGTGGCGCGCCGCCGAACCGGGCCACCAGCACGATCGTCGCGGTCGCCATCACCAGCGCGATGGGGAACAGCAGAGCCACCGGGCGCCGGGTCCTGGCCCGGGCGTGCAGTCGCCCGCGCACCCGCGCCGGCCCGTGGCCGCGCACTCGCCCGCGGCCGGGTGCCATCCAGAGCCGGATCCGGAGGAACATGATGGCCAGTCTGTGCCGGAGCTCCTCTATTCGGGGCATTTCCTCATCACGAGTTAGGCGCCCGAAAATGGCGAACATTGTCGCTAGGCGGGGATCTGTCCCCTCTAGCGAGTCCTCAATTCGGTCCAGTACTCTGCGCTGGCGTGCAGGTAGGCCCACCGAGACCTCCGATCTGGCCCATTCAATCCGCTTGGACCTCAAACTAACAGGCCGTCCGAGCCCAGGTGACACCGACGTCGTGGTTGCCGCTGCCGGTAGCGGGCGCGGGCCTCGCGCGGCCGGCCCGGCGGCCTCGACCCGTGACAGATGTCATGGGCAGGTCAGGACGGTGACCATGCGACTGCCGCCACGTCCGGGGCTAGCGTGAAGAATGTCACAGTAAGGCGGGCTGTCCGCACCGCCGGGCTGCCCTGGCCGGCCAGGCCGGCCGGCGGGCCGGCGCCTTGATGAACGCGGGAGAAAAGGGCAAGTGAATTCGCAGGTTCTGACTAATGTGATCATCGGGATCGTCGTCCTGGGATTGCTCATTTACCGGCAGCTAGTGGCTCGCCGGGTCAGCGCGTCCAGCCTGCGGCTGACGCTGATACTGGGCGTCATCGGCATCGTGGAGGCCGTCAATTTCCTGGGCAAGCACCACGGCGGAGGGCTGACCATCGCGGCGCTCGGCGGCAGCCTGGTCCTGGCGGTCGTGTTCGGCGCGCTGCGGGCGGCCACCGTCCGGGTGTGGATCAAGGACGGCACGGCCTGGACCCAGGGCAACTGGGTCACGGCGCTGCTGTGGGCGGCCGCGGTGGCGGCGCACCTGGGCTACGACGCGCTGCTCGACCACCACCGGGGCACCTCGGGCCTGGGCTCGGCCACCATCGTGCTGTACCTGGCCATCAGCCTGGCCGTGCAGCGGGGCCTGGTGCTGATGCGGGCCCGGCGGCTGGACCCCAGCGCCGGGGGCGCGCCGTTCTTCGGCGCGGGCCCGTTCGGCGGCGGCTCGGGACCCTACGGCGGATCCGGCCCGGTCAGCGGCGGGGGGCGCTGAGGGAAACGGCGAGGCACCGCGCCGAAGCGCAGCGCGGCCGGGCCGGCCCAGCGCACCCACTGGCCGGCCCGGCCGCACGTGGCCTTACACGCGCGGCCTTACATGGGCACCAGTTCGTAGATGTCGATGGCGAACCGGCCCTTGCCCTCGCTCAGGAACGGGTGGTCCTCCGTGAGCCGGCGGGCTGCCGCCAGGTCCGCGGCCTCGACGATCGAGTAGCCGTTCTGCTCGCTGGCCGTGGCGGCGGCGCCGTCGTCCGCGACCGCGTCGCGGGCGCCGAACGGCGCCCCAGCGTCGGTCAGCGCAGCGCCGCAGCGCTGCAT
>JBOHCO010000602.1:0-2062 GCA_050698895.1 Streptosporangiaceae bacterium | reverse complement strand
GACGAACAGCTCGTACAGCCCGATCGCGGCCAGCAGCAGCGTGGCCCCGATCAGGAACAGGTCGATGTCCAGCAGGAACAGGCCCACCTGGTGACCCACGGGGAACGGGTGCCGGCCGATCTGGATGATCGCGTCGATGAACACGGCGGCGCCGTAGACGAACGCCCCGAGCGCGGCCAGGACCAGGAACGCGACCGGGATCACCACCAGCCGGACCGAGCTGGCCAGGGCGCGCTCTACCACCGCCTCCAGCGGGGTCACGGCGCGTTCCGGCACCGGGTCCTTCCTCGGCTCGCGCATCTCACCCCTCTGCCCGGTCAGCTCGGCCCGGTCGGCGGCCCGATGTGGAGATGCCCCCGGCGGCGGCCGGGGACACCCCGGCCAGACTAGGCGGCCAGACTAGGCGGCCAGCGCGGGGCGGCGGGAGGCGGTGCGGTAGCGGTCGATGACCACGCCGGCCAGGGCCGGGTGACCGCCCAGCGGCGCGGTGACCCAGCCGGCGCCCGCCTGCCGGAGCTGGTCGTGGAAGTGGCCGGGCGCCAGCAGGTAGGTCGCCACCGCCACCGGCTGGCCGGTGCGGGCCCGCAGGTCGGCCACCGCCTCCGCCACCGAGGGCCGGGCGGCCGACGCGAACCCGACCGTCACCGGGGCGTTCAGCCGCTCGCCGAGCAGCCGGGCCTGCACGACCGCGTCGGCCTGCGCCGCCGGGTCGGAGGAGCCCGCCGCGGCCAGCACCACCGGTGTCCCGTCCGGCGCGCCCGCCTCGGCCAGTCGCCCGGCCAGCGCCGTGACCAGCAGCGGGTCCGGCCCGAGCGGATCGGCCAGCCGGGCGCCGATGGCCTGGGCCGCGCCGGCCAGGTCGGTGGTCAGGTGATAGCCGGTGGACAGCAGCAGCGGGACGATCACGGTGTTCGGCCCCGCCGCGCCGAGCGCGGCCGGCAGCGATGGCTCGGCGTGCTGCACGAACGCCACCCGGACCTGCAGCACCGGCGCCAGCCGGCTGACCTGCCTGGCCAGCGTGCCGATGGTGTCCTGGGCGGCCGGATGCCTGCTGCCGTGCGCCACGGCCAGCAGAGCCGGGTTGCTCATCACGCCACCTCCAGCAGCTCACGGAGCCGGACGACCTCGCCGATGACCACCACGGCCGGCGGCTGGATGCCCGCCCGGGCGGCCTCGGCGGCGACCGCGCCCAGCGTGGAGGTCAGCACCTGCTGGCCGGGCATCGTGCCATCGCGGATGACCGCCACCGGAGTGGCCGCGTCCCGGCCCCGCTTGATCAGCTCGGCCGAGATCTCCTCCAGGTGAGCCACGCCCATCAGCAGCACCAGCGTCCCCGGGCCCTGAGCCAGCGCCGCCCAGTCCACCGTCGCGCCGGGATGGGACGGGTCCAGGTGCGCGGACACCACGGCGAAGTCCTGCGTGACGCCCCGGTGGGTCACCGGGATGCCCGCGCAGGCCGGCACCGCCACGGCGCTGGTCACCCCCGGCACGACCGAGAACGGCACGCCCGCGCGGACGCAGGCCAGCGCCTCCTCGCCGCCACGGCCGAAGACAAACGGGTCCCCGCCCTTGAGCCGCACCACCCGCTGACCAGCCAGGGCCCGGCGCACGATGAGCTCATTGACCTGGTCCTGGGTCAGGTTGTGCGCATGCGGGGCCTTGCCCGCGTCGATGACCTCCACGCCGGGGTCCAGCTCGGCCAGGAGCGAGCGCGGCGCGAGCTTGTCGGCCACCACCACGTCGGCCTCGGCCAGCAGCCGTCGGCCGCGCACCGTGATGAGCCCGGCGTCGCCGGGTCCGCCGCCGACCAGCGCCACGCTCCCGGTCCGGCCGGCGGCGGGCCCGGAGCGGTGATGGCGCAGCGGCAGCCGGCCCTCGGCCAGCGCCGTGGCGATGGCCGCCCGCAGCGCCTGGGACCGGCGCGGGTCCCCGTCGGCCGTGACCGCGACCGTGACGTCGCCGTGCCGGGTAACGGCCGGCGTCCACGCCGCCGAGGCGGCGGCGTCGTCGGCGCGAACGCACCAGACCCGGTCCCGGTCCGCCGCCGCCGCGACGGCCGCGT
>JBOHCO010000601.1:0-2187 GCA_050698895.1 Streptosporangiaceae bacterium | reverse complement strand
GCATGCGGTAGGCGGTCAGGTAGGCAGTCGGCAGGCAGGCGGCCTGCTCGAAGGTCAGCGCGGCGGGCTTGGGCACGAGGTTGCGCCGGGGCACGGCGAGCCGCTCGGCGAACGTGCCGTCGTGCCGCTCGGACAGCAGCGAGCGGCGCGGGTCGAGGGTCTCGTCGCCGCCCGCGACGGCCGGGTCACCGATCACGGCGTGCACCACTACTTCGCGGCCGTCCTCGTCGACGCCGGCGGCGTCGCAGCCGAGGATCATCGGCAGCCGGTCGGCGGGCAGGCCGACGCCGCGCAGCGACCAGACGTCATGGTGGTTGAGCGCCGCCGCCTTGACGGTGACCGTGGTCCAGCCGTCGGGCGGAACGGGGTCGGCGTGCTCGCCCACCTCGAGGCCGGATAGCGGGTCGCTGGCGTCCTGGCGGGCGGCGGTGACTGCGAACATGCTGTGGACCCTAACGTGTCAGCCGGAGGCCGGGCGCAAGGGGGAGCCAGGGCGCCGGACCTATGAGATCGGCGGGCCAAGGCAGGCCGACTGTGCGATACTCATCTGCGGGAAGCGGCCATCTTAATTCCCCCCAACCGGTAAGGACCGGAGTGAACCTCACGTCCTATGCCGAGCTGGCGGTTCGCCTCGTCAATACTGCCTTCCGGGCAAACAGCGTTCCCGACCCGCTCGGTACCACGGATGCCTTTGGCATGCTGGTAGCTGATCATCCGCAGTTGTCCGGTCCGGTTACATCGTTTGATCTTGATTCCCTGCGCGTTCTGCGCACTGAGCTGAGCGCGATCTTTACCTCCGCCGCCACGGGCCGTGACCGCGACGCGGTCGACCGGCTCAACTCGCTGCTGGTCCGCAGCCCGATTCAGCCGGAACTGGTCAGTCACGACGACCAGCCCTGGCACGTCCACCTGGCTCAGGCGGGCTCGGTGGCGGACCGGTACGCGGCGGGCGCAGTCATCGGCCTGGCCCTAGCCGGGTCGCAGCTGGGCCTGTCCCGGCTGGGTACCTGCTCGATCGCGGCGTGCGAGCGGGTGTTCATCGACGGCAGCCCGGGCCGGTCCCGGCGGTACTGCACGGAGCACAGCGCGAGCCGGGCAAATGTCACGACGATCCGCGCCCAGGGCCGGTCGGCGAGCGGCCGACACGCCGATACGGCGGCGAGCTGACGAAGCAGGCAATTGCCGCGTTATTTTCCTGTTACGTGACGCCGGTGTCATCTAGAACCATCTACCCGTAACGACATACCCGGCCCCGTTCTGCTGACCAGGGCTTATATCTGGCTGCGCGACACACGGGCCCCTGTGTCACCAAGACCTTGCCGTGCTGTGCGTTACCGAAATGACGCCTGGTGAGTTCTTCTCATCACACGAACTGATCATTACCATGGCCCTACTAATCGGGCGTATGGCCTACGTATGCGCCCACGTATGCGGACCCGAAAGAAGGTTCGATCATGGCAGCAGAGTCTGTCGCAGCTACCGCTGTGAGGCCAACTGATGTCGGCCTCAAGCGAGATATGGGGCTCCTCGGAGCCATCTGGTCGTCCGAGACATCGCTCATCGGCTCCGGCTGGCTGTTCGGCTCCCTGTTTGCCGCCCAGGCCGTCGGGACGGCCGCCCTGCTCTCCTGGGCGATCGCCGGCGTCATCATCATCGTGCTGGCGCTGGTGCACGCGGAGTTGGGCGGCATGTACCCGGTCGCAGGCGGCACCGCGCGGTTCCCGCACTTCGCCTTCGGCAGCGTCGCGGGCGCGTCCTTCGGCTTCTTCTCCTGGCTCCAGGCCGTGTGCGTGGCGCCGATCGAGTGCTTCGCCGTGATGGAGTACGGCCAGTACTGGTTCGACGCGCACAACATCCAGATCTACAACGCGACGACGAAGGTCACTACCGGGCTGGGCTTCGTGTTCACCATCATCCTGCTGGCCATTTTCACCGCCATCAACTTCCTGGCCATGCGGATGTTCAACCGGGTCAACAGCGTGATCACCGTGTGGAAGGTGGCCGTCCCGATCCTGGCCATCATCGTGCTGTTCACGCAGTTCAAGTCCGGCAACTTCGGCGCCGGCGGCGGGTTCATGCCCCACGGGCTGCAAAGCGTCTTCGGCGCGATGGCCACCTCGGGCATTGTCTTCGCCTACCTGGGCTTCGAGCAGGCCGACCAGCTAGCGGGCGAGATCAAGAACCCGC
>JBOHCO010000600.1:0-1386 GCA_050698895.1 Streptosporangiaceae bacterium | reverse complement strand
GTCCTGGCCCTCGGCGCCGGGGGGGTTAGAAGGGGTGACCATGTCCTAACGGCCTGCGGATTCCCCGCCGTTGGCCTCGCTGATCTCGACCGACTCCAGCACTACGTCCTCCACCGGACGGTCGGCGCCGCGCGTCTTCACGTGGCTGATGGCGTCAACGACCTCCGAGCCCGAGACTACCTCCCCGAATATCGTGTGCTTGCCGTTCAGCCACGGCGTCGGCACCGTCGTGATGAAGAACTGCGAGCCGTTGGTGCCCGGCCCGGCGTTGGCCATGGCCAGCAGGTACGGCCGGCTGAACTGAAGGTCCGGGTGGATCTCGTCGCCGAACTCGTAGCCGGGGCCGCCGGTTCCGGTGCCCAGCGGGTCGCCGCCCTGGAGCATGAAGTCCGGGATGACCCGGTGGAAGACCGTCCCGTCGTAGAGCTTGGCCTGGTCCTTGCGGCCGGTGCGCGGATCCGTCCACTCGCGCGTGCCCTCCGCCAGCTCGACGAAGTTCCGCACCGTCTTCGGTGCGTGATCGGGGAACAGCCGCACGCCGATGTCCCCGTGATTTGTCCGCAGCAATGCGGTGAGTGTTGTAGCCATACCCGCATCCTTGCACGTCCCCGGGGGCCGGGAACCGGGCATGGCGCGTGATTGACCGGTCCTGCCGGGGGAAGTGGGAGAGCGAGCAGACAGATCTACGGGAGGTCTCCGTGTCACTTATGACCCGTAAGAACCCGGCCGGCAACGGCGCCGGCGTACGGGACCGCGCCGTGGCGGCCGCGCAGCAGGCGGTGCCGGCGGCGAAAAACGCCATCCCTATGGCCAGGCAGCAGGCCGGTCCGCTGGCCAGGAACGCGGGCACGGCCATCCGGCACAGCGCCGAGGACGCCGCGGCCTGGGCCCGGCCCCGGGCCGAGGAAGTAGCCGCCTGGGCCCGGCCCCGCGTGGACGACGCCCGGGCCTGGGCCGCCCCGCGCCTGGAGCGGTCTGGCATGGCCGTGCAGGAGAGCATCGCGCCCGCCATCTCGGATGCGATGATCACCGCCGCCCGCAAGCTGGACGTCAAGCCGGCCCGGCGGCGCCGTCGCTGGGCCGGCGTGCTGACCACGGTGACGCTGGTGGCCGCCGCCGCGAGCGCGGTCGCTGCGGTGCTGCTGCGGCGCAAGCCCGTCGAGTTCGGCTACACCCAGGACGGCGGCCCGGACGAGATGCGGGCCGAGGCCGACGCCGAGGCCAACACCGCCGCCGGGCCCGGCCTGGCCGAGGCCAACGGCAGCCAGCCGGACTCCGAGGCCTCCAGCCGGTCCGAGCAGTCCTGACCGTTCCGGTGAGCGCGGGCCGGTCGCGGCGGATCATGCTGCGGCCGGCCCGTGACATTCGTCATGGTCAGGCCCGGAT
>JBOHCO010000599.1:0-2814 GCA_050698895.1 Streptosporangiaceae bacterium | reverse complement strand
GCCCGGTCCCGCCTAGCCGGGCTCAGCCCGGCGAGTTCCCGGCGGACGGCCGCCAGCCCGGCCGCCGGCGGCCCCGGCTGCCTCTGCGGCTGAGCGCCCGGCTCGGCGCCGCCATGGCCGCGGTCCTGGTCATGCTCGGCGGCACGGTCGCCGCCTACGCCGGAGCGTTGCCCGGGCCGATCCAGAACCTCGCTCACCGGGCGATCGACGCGCCGCCCGCCCGCACCAGCCTCACCGCGCCGGCCATGTGCGTGGCCTACGAGCGCGCCGAGGCCCGGCACGACGCGCCGGCCCTGGCCGGGACGTTCACCCGGCTGGCCAAGGCCGCGGGCGGCGCCAGCCGGGTCATCCCCTACTGCATCGAGGCCGGCAAGCCCCTGACGGCGATCCGGCCCGGCGGCCAGCCCGCCTCGGCGGCCAGCCCAAACCCCTCAGGCCGAGGCCAGCAGCACGCCCATGGTCGCGGCCACGCCAAGGGCCATCACCAAACTAAGAAGGCCAAGAAGGCGGCTAAGAAGGCGGCCAAGAAGCACAAGAAGGCCAAGAAGCACCGTCGGCACAAGCACCACGGCCAGGCCCAGGGCCACCACAAGAAACACAAGAAACACAAGCACAACAAGGCCCAGCCGGCCGAGGTTCTAGCCGGACCGGCCCCGTCGGCGAAGGCGTCGGCCCGGCTGTAACGCCCCGGCCCGGCTGAGCGCTTGATCAGCGAGACGCCATACACCCACTGCCCCTGGCCGACCGCTGCGCGTGCCGTGCGAGGCCCACCGTGGGTGCCCTGACCGGGCCGACCGCTCCCACCAGGCCCGCGGGACATCCATGGCGGGACGGCTCGCCCCGACCGGCTCAGGGCAGGAGGGGAACTGGCCGGGGAGGCGGGCGGCGCGGGCGGTTTGCCGGCCGCCTCCCCGGTCGGCGTCTCCTGATCGCACCGGCCGTCCCGTCGGGTGCGCGGACCCGGTCGCTGGCGTCACCAGGCCGTAACAGAGCGCCGTTGATGTCAGATAACGAAAAGGTTACGATCAGGGACGCACGCGGCCGGCCCGGCCGCCCAGACGAGAGGCAACCCCCGCTATGCATCGTCGTCTTCCCTGGCTGCTGTCCTGCGCCTTAGCGGCCTGCGTCCCGGCATTCGGCCTGGTCGTGGCCTACAGCCCGACCGCAGGGGCGAGCACCGCCCCGGCGCACTCCCGGCCCGAGGCTCGCGCCCTGGCCATCGCCCGCCAGGCGCTGCGGCACCTGGACGTCGGCCAGCACGCCACCGACCACCGGGTATCCGGCTCCGCGACCAGGGTCAAAGGCCTGACTCAGGTGTCCAGCACCAACTGGGCCGGCTACGCCGACGACAACACCAAGGGCAACACCTACAGCAAGGTCACCGGCAAGTGGTCCGAGCCATCGGCGAGCTGCACCTCGGCGACCTCCCTCGCGGCCTTCTGGGTCGGGATCGACGGCTACACCAGTGCCTCGGTGGAGCAGGACGGCACGCTGGCCGAGTGCTACCTCGGCACCGCCTACTACTTCTCCTGGTGGGAGATGTATCCCAGCAACGCCATCCAGGTCGTGGGCGAGTCCGTGGCCCCCGGCGACCGCATCACCGCCTCGGTCGTCAAGAGCGGCTCCAGGTACACGCTCAAGATCACCGACGCGACCCACAGCGCCAACAGCTTCACCACCACGCAGACCTGCTCGAGCTGCGTGGACACCAGCGCCGAGTGGATCGCGGAGGCGCCGAGCGGCTCGTCCGGCGTGGAGCCGCTGTCCAACTTCCACACCTGGAAAGAGTCGTCCGCGACGGTCAAGTCCGGCTCGGCCAAGGGCGTCATCTCGACCTTCCCCGATGACGAGATCACGATGATCAACTCCTCGGGCGCCACCAAGGCCAAGACCGGGTCGCTGAACAGCAGCGGCAACGGGTTCACCGTGACCTGGGAGCGGTCCTCCTAGTCACCCGGTGCAGGCGGCGCGGGCCCGGTCCGGTCTATCCGGCCGGGCCTCCGCCCGGTTACGGGGCGGCGTCACGGCATCGCGCGATCTCGGCTACGGTGCTGGTAGTTAACTGATCGCCGTAACAGCTGACGCGGGCTGGCTCGGCGCCGAGAGCGGAAAGCAGGATCGGGTGGGGCACGAGGACGTCGACCAGGCCGCCGTGGCGGCCGGATCCCGGCGCGGGGCGGGCGAACTGGAGGCCGAGGTGCTGGCCGTGCTCCAGTCCGCCGGGTCCGCGCTGACGCCAGCCCAGGTCCGGGAGCGGCTCGGTGACCTGCTGGCTTACACCACGGTCGTGACCATCCTGTCCCGGCTGCACGCCAAGGGCGTCCTGGTCCGCAACCGGGCCGGGCGGGCGTTCAGCTACGCGCCGGTCGCGGACGAGCCAGGGCTGGCCGCCCGCCGGATGCGGGGCGTGCTGGAGGCCGAGACCGACCGGGAGGCCGTGCTGGCCCGGTTCGTGTCCGGGCTGTCGCCCGCCGACGAGCGCCTGCTGCGCCGCATGCTCGCCGATCAGCCCGACGCCCGCAGCTGAGCGAGGCCGGGATGCACGTCGCCATCTACCTGCCCCTCATCGTCCCGCTGCTGGCCGCCGCGGCCGCCCGCCCGCTGGCCGAGCGGCTCCCGCCGCGCACCGCGGCCTGGCTGCTGACCGGCGCCGCGGTGGCGCTGGCCGTCGCCAGCAGCGCGGTGCTCGGCCTGCTGGCGATGGCCGCGGCGTTCCGCATCCCGCTGGTCGACGCGGAGGGCGGCATGTCGCTGGGCGTGGTCAGCCGCAGTGACCCGGCTACCCTGCCGCTGGGCGCGGTGGCCGCCGCGGCG
>JBOHCO010000598.1:0-1315 GCA_050698895.1 Streptosporangiaceae bacterium | reverse complement strand
ACGGCCAGGCCGCGGCGGGCGAGCCTTGAGTAGAAGTCGATGAGGCCGAGGCCGGTGCCGACCTTGACGGTGCCGTTGCCGACGCCGTAGGAGTTCAGCCCGGTGACGTCGACGATCAGGCCGCTGTTCACGCTGGACCAGCCGGCGTAGCTGTGCCCGCCGGACCGGGCCCGGATGGGCAGGTGGAACCGGCTGGCGAAGGTCACGCAGGCGGCGACGTCGGCCGGGGTGGCGCAGTAGGCGACGCCGGTCGGCCGCAGCCGGTCGTACTGCGGATCGAACAGCTGCTTGGCCTGGCTGTAGCCGCGCTGGCCGGGCCGGACCAGGTGATGGGTGGACAGGTGGTGGCGCAGCGCTTCCCAGTCGGCCACCGTGGGCCCGGCGTCCGGCCGGTGCAGCCAGGCCGACCGGGTACTGGCCACGGCGTCCAGGCTCGGCGCGGTGACCGCGCCGACGCCCGCCGCGCCCGCCAGCGCGAGGAAGCGGCGCCGGCCGGGGCGGCTCGCGGGGCCGTCCGGGCCTGAGGCGCCCGGGCCCGCGGGAACCGCGGCCGGTACGTCTGTGCCTGGGATTCGCTGGACGATTCGCTGGATGTGGTGCTTGTCCACGTCATCTCCCGATCGCCTGCCCGGGCTGATCGCCGCGGGCTCCGTCTCCAGTGACGTACGGGCCCGGCGTCTGGTTGCGGAGATTGTCGCGTCCGCTCACCATGGCCGGGAGTCACCTGGTCCGCCACGGAACCTGCCGGTGCGACCGGGATACCCGGCGGGCAAGCGGGTAAAACACCGGCACTTATTCATTTCTCCGCCCTAACGGGCATTGGAAGACAGCGCGTAACAGTCATCCCGCGCCTTCTTTTCGTGAGCAGCAAGGGCTGCTAGCGTAATACCGAATATGGCCCTGCCATATCGGGGGAATTAAATCATTCGCACGTCTCGTGCCGCGCACGTCCATTTTCTCAGGAACAGTGCGCGCTCCGCTATTTGCGCGGAGGAAGGGCTAATGCGCATTCGGGGGAAAAATCGATGCTCGGGATAGCCGGGTGAGCGCGCGGCGCCGCATGGGCCCGCCGCCCCGCATGCGCCCGGTGCCGCCGGTCCGGCCGGGGCACGCCGGCGGCCTGCCGCTGTGGGAGCGGCTGGCCTTCGCGGTGGTGCTCGCCATCATGGTGGTCTTTGTCGTGGTGCTCACGATCTCCGCGGCCCGCGCTCGCGAGCGCCGGCCGGGCGGCGCGGCCGGGACCGCGACGCCGGGGCAGCCGGCCCAGGCCCTGGAGCGAGGGCGGCCGGGCCGGACGGCCCAGGCGGGCCGATCG
>JBOHCO010000597.1:0-2873 GCA_050698895.1 Streptosporangiaceae bacterium | reverse complement strand
GCGGCCATGAAGAACCGGCCGATGGGGTTGAAGTTCTCCTCCAGGCGCCCGCTCATCGCGGGCTCGACCAGCATCCAGGTGCCGTCGTCGGCCAGCGCGTGCCTGATCCGCCGGGCCACGCCCGCCGGGTCGCCCATGTCGTGCAGGCAGTCGAAGCAGCTGATCAGGTCGAAGCCGGTACCCAGGAAGTTGGCCCCGCCCGCGACCTCGAAGCTCACCCGGTCGCTGACCCCGGCGTTGGCCGCGGCCTTCTCGGCCGCCTCAATGGACGGGCCGTGATAGTCGATCCCGGTGAAGGTGGACCGCGGGAACGCGCTGGCCATCATGATCGTCGAGTACCCGTAGCCGCAGCCGATGTCGGCGACCTTGGCCCCCGCGTTCAGCTTCGCCACCACGCCGTCCAGCGCGGGCAGCCAGGCGTCCACGACGTTCTGCTTGTAGCCGGGCCGGAACAGCCGCGCGGTACCGCGGTACAGCGGGTCGGTGTGCTCGTCCCAGCCCACGCCGCCGCCCACCCGGAACGCGTTGACCAGCCCGTCCTCGCTCGCGTACAGCGAGCGCAGGACCGGGAACACCCCGCCCAGGAAGGCCGGGCTGTTCTCGTCGGCCAGCACCATGGCGTGCTCGTCCGGCAGCGTGAACGTCCGCCGATCCGGGTCGTACTCGACGTAGCCAAGCCCGGCCTGGACGGCCAGCCACTCCTCCAGGTACCGCTCGACCAGTCCGGTCTTGCTGGCCAGGTCGGCGGCGGTCATCGGCCCGGCCCCCGACATGGCCGCGTACAGGCCCAGCCGGTCGCCCACGGCGACCGCAATCCCGCCGGCCGCCGCGGCCGCGTCGCCGGCCATCTTCATCAGGAAATCGGTCACCCGCTGCTCATCCATCGCGCGCTCCCCCCCGTTGGCGCTCGAATCCCCCCAAGCTACTCAGGCGAGCACACCCGGGTTGCGTCCAGGTGTGTGCCGCGTGTGGCTGGAGTGGAGACTGCGCCGCCGGGCCAGCCACGACTCTGGTGGCCCGGCGGCGGGATCAGGACTTCTTCTCGAGGTGGCCGCCGAACTCCTCCCGCAGGGCGGACAGGATCTTGTCGCCGAACTCGCCGTTGCCACGGGACTGGAACCGCTCGTAGAGCGAGGCCGCGATGACCGGCGTGGGCACGCCGGTGTCGATGCCCGCGATCACCGTCCACCGGCCCTCGCCGGAGTCGGAGACCCGGCCGGTGAAGTCGTCCAGCTCGGGCGAGCGGGCGAACGCGTCCGCGGTCAGGTCCATCAGCCACGAGCCCACCACCGAGCCGCGCCGCCACACCTCGGCGACCTCGCCCACGTCGATCTTGTACTGGTAGGCCTCGGGGTCGCGCAGCGGCGTGGTCTCGGCGTCGGCGTCCTGCATGCGCTGGCCGGCATCGGCGTGCTCGATGATGTTCAGGCCCTCCGCGATCGCGGACATCATGCCGTACTCGATGCCGTTATGCACCATCTTGACGAAGTGCCCGGCGCCGGCTGGCCCGCAGTGCAGGTAGCCCTGCGGGGCGGTGCCGTCCTTGGTCCTGGACGGCGTCGGCTCGGCGCTGCCCGCGCCCGGCGCGATGGACTTCCAGATTCGGTCGAGGTGCTCAACCGGCTCGTTCTCCCCGCCGATCATCAGGCAGTAGCCGCGGTCCAGGCCCCAGACGCCGCCGCTGGTGCCGCAGTCGATGAAGTGGATGCCGCGGGTGTTCAGGTCCTTGGCCCGGGTGATGTCGTCGCGGTAGTACGAGTTGCCGCCGTCGATGACCATGTCGCCCGCGTCCAGCAGCGGCACCAGCTGGTCCAGCGTCGGCTGCACGACCGCCGCGGGCAGCATGATCCACAGTGCCCGCGGCTTCTCCAGCTTGGCCACGAAGTCCTCCAGGCTGGTGGCGCCCGTCGCGCCCTCGCCCTGGAGCTGCTTCACCACGTTGGGGCTGCGGTCGTAGGCCACGCAGTCGTGACCGTCGCGCATGAGGCGCCGGACGAGGTTGGCGCCCATCCGGCCCAGGCCGATCATTCCCAGCTGCATGGGCTTGTCTGTTGGCATCTGTCAGCCTCTCGATCTTCCCCGGCTCCTAGGAGCCGGCCTTGAGCGAACGGTAACGGCGGATGAGCGCGTTGGTGGATGAGTCGTGGGCGAGCTTCGGCTCCTCGGCGCTTTCCAGCTCGGGGACGATCTGCTGGGCCAGCACCTTGCCGAGTTCTACCCCCCACTGGTCAAACGAGTCGATGTCCCAGATCACGCCCTGGGTAAACACGCTCTGCTCGTAGAGCGCGATCAGCGAGCCCAGCAGCCGCGGGGTGAGGATCCGGGTCAGCAGCACGTTGGTCGGCCGGTTGCCCTCCATGACCCGGTGCGGCACCACGCGCTCCGGGGTGCCCTCGGCCCGCACCTGCTCCTCGGTCTTGCCGAAGGCCAGCGCCTGGGCCTGGGCGAACACATTGGAGGACAGGATGTCGTGGTGGTCGCCCAGCGGATTCAGGGTCTGCGCGAACCCGATGAGGTCCACCGGGATCAGCTTGGTGCCCTGGTGGATGAGCTGGTAGAAGCTGTGCTGCCCGTTGGTGCCCGGTTCGCCCCAGAAGACGGCGCCGGTCTGGTAGTCGACGTGCCGGCCGTCCAGGGTGACGTGCTTGCCGTTGGACTCCATGGTGAGCTGCTGCAGGTAGGCGGGGAACCGCTTGAGGTACTGCTCGTACGGCATGACGCCGTAGGTCTGGGCGTCGAAGAAGTCGCCGTACCAGACGGCCAGCATGCCCATCAGCACCGGCAGGCTGGCCTCCAGCGGCGCGGTCCTGAAGTGCTCGTCCATGGCGTGGAAGCCGGCCAGCATCTCGCCGAACTGGTCCGGCCCGATGGCC
>JBOHCO010000596.1:0-2377 GCA_050698895.1 Streptosporangiaceae bacterium | reverse complement strand
GGTCGTGACCTTGGCGCCGTACTCGGCGACCAGCGGCAGCGCGGCGGCCACGATCATCTCCCGCCGCTGCTCCGGGCTCATCCCCGGCGCACGCCGCCGGGTGGTCTCGCTGGTGGTGCTCTCCTGGGTCACGCCCGCCACACTACGGAGTGAGCACTCACTCCGGCGCGTCCGCGCGCCATGGGAAATCCGTCCGCGACTATCGCGGACCGACTTCCGGGATCATGGGCAGCCCCCATGAGGGGCGCCGGAAAGCGGGGATCCGGCCGACTCCGCGCTCGCTTCTTGCTGTTATCAGACTGGGGCCGGCGGGCTCAGGAGCGGTAGGCGGCCTGGCGCACCTGGTCCAGGCCGCTCAGGATGACGTTCAGCTGGCCGGGGTCGTCCAGGTACTCGAGTACCGCGTTGTTGAACGCGTTCTCCATGATCTGCGGCATCGAGTCGGAGGCGTCGAAGCGGACGCTGGCCGCGCCGAGCAGGTTCCTGGCCAGCTCACGGGACACCGGATCCGGGTAGTCCCGCAGCGGCACCAGCCGGTTCACCGAGATCGCGCCGCTGCCGGGCCGCCTGATCCAGGCCTCCTGGGCGGCGGGCGTGGTCAGGTAGCTGATCAGCTTCCGGGCCGCCGCAGTGCCGCGGAACATGCCCAGCAAGTCGCCGGCCACCTCGGCGCTGCCCCGCCCGGCCGCGCTCAGCGGCGGGAACGGGATGAAGTCGAAGTCGGTCCGCGGCCGCGGGTGCGCGGACTGGGCGCGGCCGAGCCGGTCCTGGGCGTAGAACGCGGTGATGAACGCGGCCTCGTGGTCCAGGTAGCAGCCGGGCGGGCTCGTGAACATGGGCTGCCCGGCCTGGCCGTAGCTGGTGACCAGCGCGGCCGCCGGGCCGCCGCGGACCAGGCCGCGGGTTCCGGCCACGCTGCCGAAGACCTGCCAGGCCTGCCGGATCGGCGCCGAGGTCCAGGGCAGCGTGCCCGCCACCCACTGGTCGTAGACCTTCGGCCCGGCCTGGTGCAGCACGATGTCCTCGAGCCAGTCGGTGCCCGGCCAGCCGGAGTCCGAGCTGTCCTCGAAGCCCAGGCACCACGGGGTCGCGCCGCCGCGGGCCAGGCGGTGGGCCAGGCCGGCGAGCTGGTCCCAGGTCAGGCTGGGTGACGTCAGCGCGGCCAGGTCGCGGGCCGGGAACTGGCGCGGGTCGTACCAGATCACGCTCTTCAGCGCGGCCTTCACGATGATCGCGTAGTAGTGCCGGGCCCCGGTCGGCCCGGCCGCCCGCATCAGGTCGCGCCAGCCGGGCGTGTACTGGCGGGCCAGCTGAGCCTGGTTCAGCGCCGCGTCGACGGGGGCCAGCGTCCCGCTGGCGGCGTCCTGGCGCAGCTCCCCCGGCCGGGACAGCACGCCAGGTCCGGCGGGTTGCCGTCCTTGAGGTCGCTGGCCAGCACGGCGTCGGCGTCGCGGGTCCCGGTGTAGTCGACCTGGATGCCGGTCCGGCGCTCGAACCCGCGCACCATGGCCAGGAACCCGCTCTGCTCGTCGCCCGTCCACGAGCCCAGGACGGTGACCACCGCCGGCCCGCCGGCCGCCAGCCCGCCTGCGGCCAGGCCGCAGGCGGCCAGCAGCGCGACCGAGGAGCGCGGGGACCAGCGGGACATCGCGTTACCCCCGGTACTCGTCGAGGCGGAGCTTGAACCCGAGCCCGGCCAGGCCCGCGATGACCACGGCCAGCACCGGAAGGCCGGCCGGCAGGAGGCCGGCGTCCCTGGCCGAGGTCAGGTCGGCGGTCAGCGCGCTGCTGGCCCGCTGGGTCGCGATCACGTTAAGGCCGCCCGAGCCGCCAGGCGCCTGGCCTGCGCGCAGCTCGGCCGTCTGAGCGTTCACCGCGCTGGCCTGGGCCTGCCAGACCCGGGTCAGCGCGGGCAGCGCGGTGCCCCGCGCAGCGCCGAAGGAGCTCTCGGCCGACAGCACCGTGGTCAGCACCCAGACCAGCAGGACCACGGTGAGCACCCCGGCCAGCACCAGCGGCGGGCTGGTCATCCGCCGGAACCGGCGCAGCAGGAAACGCTGGGCCGCGATGATCGTCCACAGCAGCCAGCCCGCCGCCGCCAGCACGGCCAGCAGCAGCACCGGGCTGGCCCGCCACGACCCCAGGCCCTGGTCCAGCGCCAGCCGGTCGGCGCCGGTCACGCCGCTGACGCTGGCCAGGAGCCCGCCCTGCGGGTCGCGCATCGCGCTGGAGGAGTAGGTGAGATAGGCGTAGCCCAGGTCGTGCCCGCTGGCGTTGCCGAGCGCGATGTCGGCCCGGTTGGCCGCGTCGGCCTGCTCCACCAGTCCCTGGTAGTTCACCAGCTGCCCGCTGACGGTCTGGAGCTGCTGGCTGGCGG
>JBOHCO010000595.1:0-4371 GCA_050698895.1 Streptosporangiaceae bacterium | reverse complement strand
CCCCCGGGCACCGGGCGGGCCGAGATGGCGGCGCCGTGCGCGGTGGCGATGGCGCGGACAATGGACAGGCCCAGGCCGTGGCCGCCGTCGCGGCGGGCGCGGCCCGGGCCGAGCCGCTGGAAGGGCTGGAACAGGCGGTCGACCTCGGCCGCCGGGATGACCGGCCCCGAGTTGGTCACCGACAGGACCGCGTGATCGCGGCTGGTCCCGGTGGCGACCTGGACCTCCCCGCCGGGGCTGTTGTGACGGACGGCGTTGCCGATCAGGTTCGCGGCTAGCTGCTGGGCCAGGAGCGGGTCACCATCGAAGCTGGCTGGCTGGAGGTCGGCCCGGACGTTCAGGCCGAGACGGCTGATCGCGGGGCGGGCGGCGTCCAGGGCCGCGCTGGTGAGGGCGGCCAGGTCGACCGGCTCGCGCTCGCCGGGGCCGGCCTCGCTGCTGGCCAGGGTGAGCAGCGCCTCGATGAGGCGTTCCTGCTCGGCGTTGGAGGCCAGCAGTTCCCGGCTGACCGCCTGCCAGGTGCCGGTGGTGGCGGCCGGGTCGGCCAGGGTGACCTGGAGCAGGGCGCGTTCCCTGGTCAGCGGGGTGCGCAGTTCGTGTGACGCGTTGGCGGCGAACCGCCGCTGGGCGTCGAACGATGCCTCCAGCCGCGCGAACAGGTTGTCGAGCGTGTCGGCGAGTTCCGTGAGCTCGTCGTCTGGTCCGTGCAGGGCCAGTCGCTCGTGCAGGTTGCTGGCCGCGATCCGGCGGGCGGCGGCCGTGATCGTGCTCAGCGGGCGCAGTACCCGGCCGGCGATCACCCAGCCGATCGCGGCGGCGGCCAGCGCGATGCCAGCCAGGGCGATGGCGCAGATGATCAGGATCTGCCGCTTGTCGTAGTTGACGTGAAACTGCGCCTCGGCCAGCAACTTAGCCTGCTCAGCGGCGGTGAGGACGGGCGGCTTCTGGCGCACCGGGGAGGCGGCAACGGGCGTGCGGTAGCTGAGTATGTCGTAGCGGCCGGCCTGGTGGACGTCGGCGATCGGTACCTTGAGCGGAACCTTGACTATGTCGTAGGGACCGGCCTGGTGGACGTCGGCGATGGGAACTCGGCCATGGAGTACGGCGGAGGCGGAGCTGTTCAGGTGGCTGGAGGATGGCTGGTTCGTCGTGGGCCCGTAGAGCAGGTACGCAACGACGGCGAGCACGGCCGCGCCGCAGGCCAGGAAGGCCGCGCCGTACAGGACCGTCAGGCGCAGCCGGGCGGTACGGCGAGGGAGCCGCAGCCGGCGGTGGGGACCGGGGCGCGGGCCAGGAGTGCGCATTAGGGTTCTCCGATGCGGTAGCCGCTCTCCCGGACGGTCTGGATCACCGGCGGGTCGCCGAGCTTGGCCCGGAGCCGGCCGATGGTGGTCTTCACCGTGCTGGTGAACGGGTCGGCCGCTTCGTCCCATACTCGCTCCAGAAGTTCCTCCGCGGGGACCGGCCGTCCGTCCGCGGCGAGCAGGCATTCCAGCACGGCGAGTTCCTTCGGGGTCAGCGGCAGGCGGCGCCCGGCGCGGACCGCGACCCGGCGGGCCGGGTCCAGGCTCAGGTCACCATGCTCGAGGTGGGCGGGCAGCGGTGCCGCGGCGCGCCGCCCCAGGGCCCGGACGCGGGCCACCAGCTCGGCGAAGTCAAACGGCTTGGGCAGGTAATCGTCGGCGCCGAGGTCCAGGCCCTCGACCCGGTCCCTGACCGACCTCGCCGCCGTGAGCATCAGCACCCGGCTCGGCGACTGGCTCGCGGCCAGGGCGCGGCAGACGTCGTCACCGTGCACGCCGGGCAGGTCGCGATCCAGCACCACCACGTCATACCGGTTGACCGCCGCATGCTCCAGGGCTGCGCTGCCGTCGAGTGCGATGTCGACCGCCATCCCTTCGCGGCGTAGCCCGGCCGCCACCGCCGTGGCCAGGACCTCGTCGTCCTCGGTCACCAGAACCCGCATGTACCCGCCCGCCGCGTCGCGTCTGCCTGCGGCATGTCAGCCGCCGCTTACCAGGATCGCAGGCCGCAGGTGACAGCCAGGTGACATTTTCGGTTTCCGTCCTGTCACCTCCCGTTCTGTACAACTGCACTTGATGACCAGGCTTGGCTTTGAGGAGAACACGATGAATAAAGAGTCCGGCGGTAACCGCGGGCCGCGGCGTGTGGCCGCCCTGGCTGTCGCCGCCGCGGTCGCCGTGCTGGTCACGGCCTGCGGCGGCGGTGACCCGTCCTCGGCCAGCCCGCCGACCTACGCGCAGGAACTGGCCCTGGCCCAGTGCATGCGCGGCCACGGAGTGGCGGACTTCCCCGACCCCCAGGCATCGGGAGGCTACTCGCTGGGTCCCAACGGGACCATCCAGGGCGCCGGGGGGTCAGTCGACATCAACAGCAGCCAGGTCCAGGCCGCTTACGGCCATTGCCGGCATCTGCTGCCTGGCGGCCCGTCTGTCTCGCAGCTGGAGCAGAAAGTGCAGCAAGCGCAGCAGCGAGAGGAGCAAGAGCTCCCCGCGATGGTGAAGTTCGCCCAGTGCATGCGCAGCCATGCTGTGCCGGACTTCCCCGACCCCGCGCTGAGCGGCCAGAGCGCACCGGCGTCCGGTACAGGTCCGGTCATCAACCCCAGCTCGCCGCGGTTCGAGGCCGCGGTGCGGGCCTGTCAGCATCTGCTCCCCGCCGGCGCGCATATATCCATAAACAAGATGGTCGGGTCGCGCAAGCCATGAGCGAGACCGTTTCACGTGGCGGGGAGGCCGGCCAGCAGGAGGGGGCCGGGGCGGCCGGGAAAGCCGGCCCGGCGCGGCCGGCCCGCTGGCGCGGGCGGGCGGTCGCGGTGGTTCTGGTGCTCGTCGTACTCGGAGCGGGGGCGGCAGCCGGATGGGCGGGGGCGTTCGGGTCGCGTGACTGGTCCGGGGCCGGTCCGGGGGTGCCGCCTCCGGCGACGCGGCCGGTGGTCCGGGAGGATCTGTCGTCGACCACACCGGTGAACGCGACCCTCGGCTACGCGAAGTCGTACACGGTGCGCGGACCGGGTGGCGGTGCGCTGACCTGGCTGCCGTCGGCCGGGCAGGTGATACGGCAGGGGCACGTGCTGTACCGGGTCGACAACGCCAGCCCGGTGGTGCTGCTTTACGGGGACGTGCCGGCCTGGCGGACGCTGGACGAGGGGCTGACCGGGGCGGATGTGACCCAGCTCAACCATGACCTGGTCGCGCTTGGCTACGTGAGCAGCTCGGACATCAGGGCGCTGGGCTGGGACTACTTCTCCTGGGAGAGCGCGTACGGGGTGCAGCGGCTGGAGTCGGCGCTGGGCGTCACCAGTCCTCAGGGGTCGCTGCCACTGGGGTCGGTAGTGTTCGAGCCGGCCGCGATCCGGGTCAGCAGCGTGCTGGGCAGCCTGGGCGCCGCGGCGGCCGGGCCGGTGCTGACGGCGACCTCGGACCGGCACGTGGTGACGATCCCGCTGAGCACCGCCCAGGAGACAGAGGTGGCGGTGGGGGACGCGGTCACGGTCACGCTGCCGGACGGGGCCGCCGCGGCGGGGAAGGTCTCCTCGGTCGGCCGGGTGGCGTCCGGGGTGGCCAGCAGCGCGACGATCCCCGTGACGGTCACGCTGGCGCACCCGTCGGCGGCCGGAACCCTGGACCAGGCGCCGGTAACGGTGTACATCACCACCGCCAGCAGCCGAGGTCCGGTGCTCGCGGTGCCGGCGGTGGCATTGCTGGCCCAGGTGACGCGGCCCGGGGAGGCGGACGGGGGGTACGCGGTCGAGGTGACCGGGCCGGGTCGGGCCCGTCGGCTGGTGGCGGTGACGGTCGGGATATTCGACGACAACTCCGGCATGGTGCAGGTCGCGGGGGCGCTGACACCCGGCGAGCAAGTAGTGGTGCCGGGAACGTGAGCGCCATCCTGGAGCTGGAGCGGGTGACGAAGGAGTATCCGGGGTCCCCGCCGGTGCGGGCGCTGGATCGGGTCAGCCTGGCGGTGGCGGCCGGGGAGCTGGCCGCGGTAGTCGGCCCGTCGGGGTCGGGTAAGAGCACGATGCTGCACCTGATGGGCACCCTGGACCGGCCGAGCAGCGGGACGGTGCGGGTCACGGGCCTGGACGTGGCCGCGATGACCGACCGGGAGGTGTCGGCGCTGCGGGCTCGGCGGATCGGGTTCGTGTTCCAGCAGTTCTTTCTGGCCGAGCACCAGAGCGCACTGGCCAACGTGGCCGACGGGCTGCTGTACGCGGGCGTGGCCCGCGCCGGGCGCCGCCGGATGGCCGCCGATGCGCTGGACCGGGTCGGCCTGGCCCACCGGGCCAACGCCCGGCCGACACAGCTCTCGGGCGGGGAGCGGCAGCGGGTGGCGATCGCCCGGGCC
>JBOHCO010000594.1:0-1227 GCA_050698895.1 Streptosporangiaceae bacterium | reverse complement strand
GGGGAACCGCACGACAACGTGGCCGCGCCGCATTCGCCCCGGCTGCTGCGCGAGCTGGCCGGGCCCCGCGGGGCGTCCAGCCGGGGCGCGCGGGCGGGCGCGGTGCCGACGGGACCGCCCGGCGCGGTGCGGGGCGTGGACGTGGCCGCCTTCCAGCACCCGGTGACCAAGGCCGATCCCCAGGGGACGCCCATCGACTGGTCCCGGGTCGTCGCCGACGGGATCGGGTTCGCCGCCGTCAAGGCGACCGAGGGCAACTACTACGTGAACCCGTTCTACGCCGGCGACCTGGCCGGCGCCGCGGCCGCGGGGCTGCCGGTGCTGGGGTACGCGTTCGCGAACCCGAAGTCCGGCAACGGCACCGGGGCCGGCCAGGCTCAGTACCTGGTCAGTCACGCCGGGACGGTCGGCGGCCGGACGCCGCCGCTGATGCTGGACATCGAGTACAACCCCTACCCGGGCGGGGAGTGCTACGGGCGGTCCAAGGCGGCCATGGTGACCTGGCTGAAGAACTTCGACGCCGAGGCCCGCAAGCTGACCGGCCAGGTCCCGGTCCTGTACACCACCGGGGACTGGTGGCACCGGTGCACCGGTGACAGCGCGGCCTTCAGCGGCAGCCTGCTGTGGGTGGCCTCTTACACCACCGACGCCCGCCCGGCGATGCCGAAGGGCTGGGGCAACTGGGCGCTGTGGCAGTACACCAGCACCGCCACCGTGCCGGGCATCGACTCGGCCGGTCACACCGACCTGGACGCCCTGAACCTGATCGCGCCGGGCCCCCAGCAGACCGCGATCGGCCTGTCGGTGGCGGTGCCGGTGAGCCAGGCCGTCACCGGGACCACACCGGGGCTGAGCTACACGGCGGCCGGGCTGCCGGCCGGACTCGCCGTCACTCCCGGCGGGGTGGTCGCGGGCACGCCGACGATGACCGATGCCGCCCAGGCCAGCACGATCACGGCGGCGGCCGAGGGCCAGGTGCTCGGGTCGGTCGGCGTCAGCTGGGAGGTCGGCGGCGCCCTCAGCGTGACCGCGCCCGCCAGCCAGCAGACCGCGGCCGGGAACCCGGTCCTGCTCAGCGTCCCGCCCGCGTCGGTGCCCGCGGGCCAGACCGCGTCGTACACCGCGACCGGCCTGCCGCCGGGCCTGAGCATCAGCGCCGCCTGGCAGATCGCCGGCTGGCCCGGCCGGCCCGGCCGCTATCACGTCACGGTCATCGCGGCCGACGGC
>JBOHCO010000593.1:0-5027 GCA_050698895.1 Streptosporangiaceae bacterium | reverse complement strand
GACCGGCGCGCAGCTCGTGGTCGCCCGGCACTACGGCTTCGCCTCCTGGGCGCGCCTCCGCCAGTACCTGGAGATGATCGAGCGGTACCGTCGATCACCCGACGAAGTAGATCAGACCTCCGGCTTGGCGGGCGAGTTCCTCGCGTTCGCGTGCCTGCGCTTCGGCGGCGACGATGAGCCTTCGCGCTGGGAACGGGCGGCCCAGGTGCTGGCCGCCCACCCGGAGCTGACCCGCTCCAGCATCCACGTCGCGGCCGCCGCGGCGGACGAGGCGGCGGTTCGGGCGCAGCTCGCGGCCGACCCGGCGCTGGCCAGCCGCGAGGGCGGCCCGTACGGCTGGGAGCCACTGCTCTACCTGGCGAGCGCGCGGCACAACCCGCGGATCAGCCAGGAAGCCACGCTCGGCACGGCGCGGGCGCTGCTTGAGCACGGCGCCGACCCGAACGCCGGGTACCTGTGGCACGGCCTGTACCCGCCGTACACGGCGGCGACCTGCGTGCTGGGCAGCCACGACGAGGACGAGCACCCGTACGCGTTCGCGCTGGCCGGGCTGCTGCTGGCCGCGGGCGCCGACGCGAACGACGGCCAGTTGCTGTATGACCGCCAGTTCGGCCGCGACGACCGGCACCTGGTGCTGCTGTTCGAGCACGGTCTCGGCCGCGGGGACGGCGGGCCGTGGGCGGCGCGGTTCGGGGACAAGGCCGAGTCGCCGCGGGAGATGCTGCGCGGACAGCTGTGGTGGGCGATCGTGCACGACATGGGCGACCGGGTCCGGCTGCTGGTGCGGCACGGCGTCGACTTCCGCACGCCGTACGCGGCACCGGGCGGGCGGCCGACGGCGCTGCGGAACTCCGATGGGCTCACCCCGGCCGAGCTGGCGAAGCTGAGCGGGTACCCGGAACTGGCCGAGTGGCTGGTCGCGCACGGCGCCGCCCCGCCGGCGCTCGACGAGGTCAACTCGCTGATCGCCGCCGTCCTGGCCGGAGACCGGGACACCGTGACGCGGCTGCGGGTTCACGCTCCCGAGGCGCGCGAGCGGCGACCCGGCCTGATGGCCTGGGCGGCATCGGGCCGCAAGCTCGATGCGATCGCGCTCCTGGCCGGGCTCGGCTTTGACGTGAACGCCCGCGGTCGCCTCGACATCCCACTTGAGCAGCAGTGGTTCACGCCGCTGCATGAGGCGGCCCAGACTGGCGACGTCGAGATGGCCCAGCTGCTGCTGGGGCTGGGCGCCGACCCGAACATCAGGAGCGAATGGGGCGCGACGCCGCTGGAAACCGCCCGCCAGCACGGCCGGGAGGCCGTCACTGAACTGCTGGCACTCCGACCGGGCCTGGCCTGAGCGGGTCGAGAGTCGAGTAGAGACCGGGCTCGATCACGGGTGCGCCGCGAAGACATGGACGAGATCGATGACACGAGCTGCTCGCGTCGACGCCTGGTGCTCGTAGATCACCGGTCACTGGGCCAGAGAGAGCAGCTCAGTGACGGACTGCTCTTTCTCAGGATGCCCGATCCGGCTGATGGCGATGATCGGCGCGACCGCGCGGCACCAGGCGTACAGCCGGTCTGGGTCTAGCCCGGCCGCTGGCGCCAGGGCAGTGCAGCGGCTGCCGACGCCGTCGTGCCCGGCACCGTCCAGCGCATAGTCCACGCCGTCGAAGCACGGATCTCCGACACATGCACGGGGATCGATGGCGACCAGCCCGCGAGCCGGGCCGCCGTCGAGCACGTTGCCCAGGTGCAGATCACCATGCAGGAGCACCTGCGATGGCGCCGTGGCGAGCAGTACACCGTACCGGCGTGCTCCCCGGTCCAGGTCTGCCGGGCGGACACGCGGTCCGATATGCGGTTCAGCCAGCCTGCGGCCGATCCGGGCGAAGAACTCGTCGCACCTGCCGCGCAGATCACGCGGGAAGCCGGGCGGCGCGACAGCGCAATGCAGCGCCCGGACCAGGTCGCCCCATTCCAGCGCCGAGGGCGGCCGCGGCAGCTCGTCGGCCGCTGTACCGGGCTCGATCGATTCCAGCAAGACAGCCCCGGCGCACGCGTCGACAGCAAGCACCGCGGGAACCTTGCCGCCGGGCGCGAACAGGCGGAGCATCTGCGCCTGGTCGGCGAGGAAAGACGGGTCAGGGCCGAGCTTCAGCACAGCGGGCGTGCCGTCAGACTGAACACAACGCAGGGCCACCGAGCTGGCTCCGTCGGGGTAAGCCTCGCCCAGCACGAGCCGCCAGCGACCAGCTGCCTCATCAGCCAGGGCGGGAACCGCAGCGCACCATGCCGCGACAGCGGGTCCGAACCTGCGTGACAGGCGTGCCGTGATGTCCTCGACCAGCCTCTTCTGATCCACGGGCAAACGCTACTCACGGTCCTCGGGGGAGTTACTGACTGTCATCTCGGCGGCGCCTGGCCGCCTTCCCCGGCACCCGCCGCCTCGAAGGCATCGGCCGCCCTTGGGCTCCCGGTTCTGCAGTCATGGTCCACCCTCCTGCCAGCCAATTCTGCACTGCGGTTCTCTCATACGAGCCTCTCGGGACAGGGTTGAACAATTGCTAGCAAGTTGGACCCCAGACATCGGCACCAGGCCACCCTCTGCCCCGTCCCGCTGTCACCGCTGGCCGCCGGAATGCCGTGGCAGACTCGTGCCATGACCGATGATCGTTTTGCGGCGGTGCTGAATGTCGGTGACCGAGATCCCGAACTCGCCGAAGTCCTGGACAGGGGCCTGGACGAGTACAACTTCGCTGCCACCGGGACAAGCGAGAAGGACCAGGGTTCGTTCTCGGTCAAGGTCAGCCGGGCGGACGGGGAAATCATCGGCGGACTGACGGCCTGGACGTGGGCCGGACTGTGCGGGATCAGCATGCTGTGGGTCCATCGGGATCACCGCAAGTATGGCTGGGGTGCGAAGATCCTGGCCGCCGCCGAAGAGGAGGCCCGTCGGCGCGGCTGCGACCGGGTGCGGGTCTCCTCTTTCACATTCCAGGCCCCGGGCTTCTATCAGAGGTACGGGTATGCCGAGACGGGAAGAACGCTGGGCATCCCGGGTGGGGGCGAGGACGTCCACATGTTCAAGCGCCTTTAGCGACGGATTGTCGTCGCCCGCTCTTAGGGCCCCCGGCTGGCGGACTCTTTGCGTCGGGCTCGGCGGTCTCCGCCGCCGCGATCAGTCGTCGATCGCGTGGTAGGCGGCCGTCCAGAAGTCGATCAGGATCGGCAGGTTAGGCGGCGCGGGTGCCCTCTGGGTCATGAGGATTGTCGTCATGTCCTCGGCCGGGTCGCTGTACCACCCGGTGCCGTACACTCCGGGCCATCCGTAGCTCCCGACCGAGGCGGCCCAGGGATATGACACGCCTGGTGCGGGCCCGATGTGCGTGCGCCGGGTGCGGACCGACATCCCAAAACCCCAGCCGATGTCGTCGAAGTAGCCCGGCGTGAACCCGGACACCGCCTTCTGCGCCGGCGTCAGGTGGTCGGTGGTCATCAGCGCCACCGACGGCCGCGACAGCACCCGCTCGCCGTCGCGGGTACCGCCGGCGAGCAGGGCGGAGGCGAACGCGAGGAAATCGTCGGCGGTCGAGACGAGCCCGCCGCCGCCGTCTTCGAACGCAGGCGGCCGGCTCCAGTAGCCGTCAGGGCCGTCCTCGACGACTAGCTCGCCGGTGGCGTCGGGCTGGTAGGCGGTCGCCAGCCGGCTGATGTTCTCGCCGCCCGCGCTGAAGGCAGTGTCTTTCATCCCCAGCGGCTCGCAGACCCGCTCGCGCAGGGCGTCCCCGAAGGACATGCCAGTGGCGCGGGCGATGAGCACACCGGTCACGTTGGCGGTGGTGTGGTATATCCAGCGCTCACCCGGCTGGTAAACCAGCGGAAGCATGCCGAGCCGGCGAATCCACTCATCCGAAGACGGGGGCGGCTCGAGCGCACCCAGCGCGTCGGAGATGGGGATCGTTCCCGGCTCGGCGGGGACCATGCCGGTGCCGAGGGTGAAGGTGAGCAGATCCCGCAGCGTTACCGGGCGCTTCGCCGGGACCGTGTCTTCCAGCGGCCCGTCCGGATCGGCGAGCACCCTCATGTCCGCCAATTCCGGCAGGAACTCGTCGACCGGGTCATCGAGGCGGAGCATACAGTCCTCGACCAGCGTCATCGCGCAGGCGGCGACGACGGGCTTGGTCATCGAGCCGATGCGGCAGATCGTGTCGGCGGCCATCGGCGTCCCTGAGCCGGCGCCCTCGAAGGCAAGATTGCCCGTTGCCTCGATGTGGACCTCGCCGCGGCGGGCGACGACGGCGACCGCACCCGGGACGTAGCCGGCGTCGACGTGACGCTCCAGCACGTCTCGCACACGGGTCAGCCGTTTCGATGAGAAGCCACCGGCGGTCACTTTCTCCTCCTCATCCTGGCCGTGTCTGGCCGTAGCCATCAGCGCATGTAGACGTAGTGGAGGTAGACGACGGGAGTCGCGGTTACTCATCGCCCTGGCCGCAACGCGCCAGGCGCAAGCTCGCGCTGCAGGGTACTCAGCTCACTGGCGACACGGGCCTGAAACGTCGCTGTGAACGACGACAGTCCTCCCGCGCCTGGCCAGAGACCGCTGGATTGCTGGGCGGCTACAGCAGTTCGGCTCGGTGGCCAAGGCTCGCGGGATGGATGAAGTCGGCGGCCGGCCTGCGCAGCCACTGGGTCACGCGCATCGTGAGGGCCATATCGGCCATGCGTGCGGTGCGCATATTGGTCAGCCGACTCGGAGTGCAGCCGATCTGCTCAGCCAGTCCCGCCCAGGTCAGCCCCCGCCGCTGTCGCTCCTCGCTGAGCGCGGCATGGAGCTGGGCAGGGTCCCAGCGGAGGCGGCTGTCCGGGCCCGGTCCGGAAGCCGTACGTCGCCGACGTCTCGGGCCGGACGGGCGAGGAACTCCTCCGGTGCCTGCCCGAGCCACCGCAGCAGGTAGAGCGCGTACTGGCACGACGTCTCGCCCCGCGCACCCAGCCGGGAGACCGCGCCGCCGCAGAGTGGATGATCGTCGCGTTCG